>NZ_JAUBRI010000038.1:1682-69801 GCF_036701795.1 Microcoleus sp. N9_A1 | reverse complement strand
TTTTGAGCAACAGCTTGCCTGAGATTCAAAGGTGGCTACTTCTAGCTGTGCTCATTTTTTAGTCTAAACTACAGTTAACTCAATCCAGGAACATCCTCATACAAAGCAGAGATTGGACACTGAAAATTGATACTAGCCAAATCCAGACAGTCCCCCTCGCCGCAGGAAGAAAACACCCAACGTCCTTCTACATCGCGACGGTAGCAATCTACATTCATCCGCTGTTGACCGATTAATACCTATTCTTGTATAGTTGATAGCGATCGATAATCCGCAAATTTATCTCCTCTGTCAAACACCTCAGTTGTGGGAGATAAGACTTCCACTTTATATGATGTTATGTTAATTACCAATAAAAATGCTTGGTAGTCAGGAGTTTAGTCTTTATTGACTAATATTTTCCCAATTCAGGACAGAAGTCCTCACTACCAACTTGATGATTTTGCTGCCAGAAATTATCGCTACAAATTTGATGATTTTGAGACAGAAGTCCTGACTTATTAATAGCCGATCGCCAATCATTAGACTTTTTGCAAAAATAGATAATATCTGCGTTCATTTGCGTTCATCTGCGGTTAAAAACAGAAAATCCAGAACTCTTGCAAAAAGTCTAACCACCAATCTTACTTAGTCTTGTCCAAAGTCCGCGACTCCAACCAAATAGGAATTGCAATCCAAGCAACTGCTAACAGCAAAGCAAATACCGCAAATTGAGCGGCCCAAGCTACCAATTTCTCTAAAGACACAACTTGTCCCAAGAAGTAGGATAAACTCACCATTACCGATGCCCAGCTTGCAGCACCCAGAACATTGAACAGTGAAAATTTCCAAAAAGGCATTTCTGCAATACCCGCTAGGGGGCTAGCAAAAATTCGCAGTAGTGCGATGAAACGGCCTAAAAATACGGCTTTAGCTGCATTTTTGCTAAACTGTTCTTTTAGGTCAAACAGTTGTTCTTCCCGAAAGCGGAAAAATTGTCCTAGCTTCAGCAGCAGCGGCCAGCCACCGTATCTGCCGATCGCATAACCAAAATTTCCCCCCAATGTAGCACCGGCGATCGCACTGCCGAGCACAAACCAGTAATTCAGTTCCCCGCTGCCGGCTAAAAACCCGCCCGCAATTGTAATTGTCTCGCCTGGAAGAGGAACTCCCAGATTTTCCAGCAAAATTCCCAGAAATACTGCCCAGTAGCCGTAATCACGCGCAAACTGCTGAATAGTCTCTAACGATAAAAACTCAAAAGACATTCGATACTGCCTTCGTAAACTTTTGCAAAGCTCAATACATTTATATATTGGCTCGATTCAGCCAATAGTGCAATCTTTCGATGTGATGAAAAACACACTGTTGTCGCGATCGCTGGCTCAACTAAAAATTAAGCTTTCAGGCATACTAGATGAATAGAGAATTGTTGCGGTTGCGTTCCGCGCGATCGCTAGCCAGTTTCCTGCTAAATTTATCACAACGGCTCTCCCCACCGATTCCACAAGGGCGATCGCACATCCTCAAACATACGCTGAAATCCTCTGAGTCTTTCAAGAGAGTCAGCAACTAAACTAACTTATTCATACTTTACGATCGTAGGATAACTGCTATGGAATTTCCCAACTTCAACCCACCCATCGTCCTTCAACCTCACAACTGCCTGGATTCCCAAGCCGGCAGCCTCCTCCAGCAACAGCTAGCCGAGATTGTGCCCGATCGCCACAAACTCTGGGTAATAGACATGGCCGCCGTAGATTTCATCGACAGTTCCGGGATCTGCGCCTTAGTCGGCGGACTCAACGCCGCCCGCCACCGGGGATGCCGCCTCGTCATCTGCAACCTCTCAGCCACAGTCAAGCTAATTTTTGAAATTACTCAACTCGACCAACTGTTTGAAATCTTCGACAGCTTCGACCAAATTATCTCCGCTGAAACTCCCGCTCTAGTTGCTTGATTAAAATCATCTGCCGAGCTGAAATCTCAAGTTTGTAAGAGACTTCCAGCAACCGCAGAACTAATTTGTATATCATAAATAGGTTTATTTGTCAAGCAATACCAATGACAAACAAATAAATCCGGCACTTGAACGCCGACAGAAGCGATCGCAGGTGCAGCCGGAAAAGGCCAAAGTCGATCGAAACAAATCCTTTCCCCTACAAACCCGAACTGCATCAAATAAGTCGCCGGCGGCGCATTTAAAAGATTTAGCAAGCGGTAAGCCAACTCATACAACTGCTGTCGCCAAACATCCGACAAATGCACCGGTTGAGAGTAACTCAACTCGCCAGAGTGCTTGTCAGGTTCCCCACCGATCGCCTCAGCATACAGCGGCCCCTTTGCCGTCAACACCACAGGCAGCCAAAAATTGCCACCCCCGACGGGAAAAAGCAACTCCTGGGAGACTCGATCGCGCGCCGCCGCAACATTGCCACAAAAGCGAAACACATCTTGAGCAGGAAAAAGCAGATTTTCTGGCAGATCCAGCGTCAAAGGACAAACGATCGCCCCACTCGGAGCGATCGCACCAGAATTGAGTTCAGAAACCCCACAGATATTAACTTCAGTTAAAGGATGAGATTGAGCGATCGCAGCCTTCAGACTTGCGGCCGCGCTTTTCTCGTCGCCCGCCACAATCAAAACCTTAGACATTGCCAAAGCTCGGCATTTGAATGCCCCGATCGTCCGTTTCATCGACACTCGGCAGATCCAAGCCCTTAGCCTTGCGGCTCCGCACAGCGAGACGGTAAGTGACGCTTTGCAACTCAGTGTGCAGTTGGCGGTTTTCCTTTTGCAGTTGATCCAATTTTTCCTTAATTGGCTCGATCCGTTCGGCAAACTTCTGGCGGTAAACCCCTGGCAATTCCTGAACCACCTGTTCCAGCATCCGAGAGCGATCTGTCAATTCTTGCACTGACTGCCGCAGTTGGTAAACCTCAGCATCCCGCTCGGCGATTTGTTCCTGATAAAAACCCACCTGTTCCTCAACAGCTTGGAGTTGTTCCCGCATTGCCTGCATTTGAGCTTGGTGGCGATCGGAAACTTCCGGCGCCGGCACAAAACTCGAATTGCCCTTCACCAGCCTGAAAAGTTCTTGAGACAACTGCTGCACCAATTGGTCGCGCATTTGCAGCTCTTCGGTGAGACGAGATACCTCTGATTGCAATTCTTTTGAGCTTACAAGTTTAGTTGGATTCACGATGACTCTCAGCTTTTGTTATATAATGTGTTTCTATTTAAAAATATCTTTCCCTTACCGCAGAGGCAAGAGGCAGTTCAAAAGTTTTAAACCCATTAGGCTAAATCGAGCCCGCGGCCCGATGTCAAGGGTAAAGCTCAGTCTAACTCAAATCAGGCATCCCCGTCATCACCTTAGTTTCTTGCCATAGACACAGGTAAAATCCTAGGTTTTTTGTCCATAAACCCGGTTTCTTAGCTTTTTCTGAGAATAGTGCAAGATCTCATCTGTAACCAATCACAGCCGAAAGGACTTTGCCAGCTTCGTCCACGGTGCTGCCAAAACAGATTATGCCGTCCTCGTGACCTGCCATCGCCAGAATTTGGCGCTCTGCCAAATTCTCCTCCTCAAAAAGTCTAAACATTTCTAAGGCCATCTGGGGAGTGCCGTAAGGTATTTCTTTTCTAGTCGTAGGAATCTTAAACAGCAGGTGCTGCCATAGTTTAGGATTATGGACGTGGATTATCGCGCCCACATCATCTCTCTGAAGGTACAGGGCCCCGTGAGTCAGGGACTCCGACGAAGCTTGTACCGGGCCCCGGCAGCCGAGGTAATTTTTTTCTAAGTTAAATTCGGTAACAGTACAGTAGAATTCTGATCCCAGAGTCCTCAAATGTGCAGTCTGGGTTCCCGAAATCACGAATTGGCAAGAATTGCCGAGTCTGACGCTGACGTTGCCAAACCCTATGCCATTTTCGTAGACGCCAATTAATCCCCAAGCGTGGAGCCGATCGCGCCAGTCCATCAAATCTGCTATGTTCCCGCCAGCTACAGGGTCTGCTTCTTCCCAGTCACAGCGGTACTTAACGACTCCTTCATCCATCCATTTTTTTGTCCGATATGACACCACAGACATGGCCCAAGCTGAGACTTAATCGAAGTTGTCAAGAAGTTGTCAAACAGCTTTTTTTGCCTGCTGCCTGATGTCTCGGTGCATAAGTGCCTTAACTAATCTACATTCCAGTGTCGCCGTAATTAGCGATCGACATTAGCAAAAAGTAAGCTACGAAAGAAGAACAAATTATTCCTAACGTCATGGTCTAGCCTCTAGGTGATTACAAAAGTTCAATATGAAAATGTACGCTTTCAGTCGGGGAGTTTGATTCCAGGCTTTTGGCCCATCAAGTTTTTGATGTGAAACTACGTAACTTCCCTGAACAAGTTATTGTTCCAGACTAAAGCATTTATACTGAGCTGACTTACCCCTTAAGAAAGGTTTAACGATAAAATACCTGTTTATGCAGTAACTGAGGTAAAAAGCAACCGTACATTTACATACTTTTTATGATTATAGATATATTTAAGGGAGCGGAACACAAAAATGAAACATTTTTTAATCTTGGAGACAACTGACCAAATCTTTGGGTGCGCTACGGTCGTCAACACCTCTGTTGATCGAGCAATTTTTAGATCCGGGGTACCCTACAAGCTCAGAAACCGGGTCGTAATGTCATCTCCGATAAAATGACCGCAATTAAGCTCGTGCCGGCGGGTTCACGAAAATCTGTAGTATAAATTATAGATCCCGTAAACCGGCGTTGACCGAGAGCGGGATGGTGGATCGACCGAACTTGATATAAGTCCTAGTAACAAAAAAACAAGCCGATCGAGCAGTGATGACTTGATCGGCTAAATTATTCTGTGGAGCGCGATCGCCCGCAGCCGTTTAAATGTGGAAGTGATACAAGATGCTGCCGTCGTCTTTAATTTCGCAATTGGCATTAAAAACTTCAGCTTGTTGGTTCAAAAAACGCTGAGCGACATCCGGTGACAGCCGCGTTTCCATAGCAAACCGCACCAGAGTGATTTCGCCGCGGCCTTCTTTGATCAGTCGGTACAAAGCACTTTGAAGCCTGTCGCTCTCTTCTCGCTGAAAAGCTGCTTTGTACCTCCAATCCGCCACCGAAGGAATCAAACCGCGGCTGACCAAAATCGCCAACAGCAAGCCAATTCCAAAAATCAGAGGCACAGTCGGATCGCTCGTGGGCGTCGCCACAATTTGCGGCACTGTAGCGGCGGCCAAACTGCTGACCATTTCTTTTTCCGACGCTTGCGTATCCGCCATTGCAAGCTGAGTTTTGTTATAAACGTCTTGTTGAAGCTTCATTTGCTGCAACAGGCGAGCGCGCTCTCTTTCGTATTGGTCGAGTTTTTGCTGAGCTTGTTTCAAGTCTTGAGTGACTTGTGCCAAGCGTTGGTTTAGCGTCTGATTGACCGATTGCCACCGATATCTGTTAATCAGGCGGCTTTTTTCAACCATGCCCTTCATCAACATATCTGCCGTTTGGATTGCTTGCTCCTGATCGAGCGAGCGATACCCAACCATAATTTCTAGGGGTTGTTCCGGCTTAGAAATTTTGACACTAGCATTTTGTCGAACTTGCTGGGGCGACAGCTTAACTGCATCTGCCACTGCTTTGACAACATTATCTGCTAGGAGAACCTCCGGGGTGAGTTGCTCTCCCTGCTTGAGAATTGTCGTACCCGTGCTCGAAAATTTGACTGGCGGATTATTAGAAGTGAGAGTGCCTTGAGCCATGAATCCGGGGGGCGGGGCGAGGCGGTAGGCTAGGGCGCCTGAAATACCCATAATTACAGCAAAACTGCCTAGGGCAATCCATCTGTATTGATGTGCTGAAGATCTAAAACGTAAATTTCCCATTTTGATAGTCAAGTCATAACATTCGCTTGCCGCAGCTACTGCCAAACGCCAGAGCGATCGTTTCTTTCTGGTTAGTCAAATTGACTGCTGAAAATTTTCTCAGTTTCTACCTAAAAGCTATTAGCTTTTGAGAGTTGTCAATATTCATGATCCGAAAAAACCGATCGCGCTTTTATTTGATCCGAGCTATAACTTCAGTTTTTGTCCTTAATAATTAATCTGTAACAAGGCTTCTGGAAGTCTACTGGCATCAGACTAGCACTCAGGCGTGCGATCGCCTCGCCTCCCCGTGTTTGTTGACATTCAAAACAGTCTCCTTTTCACCCTTGACAATTCTCCAATTATCTTACGTCTTGGCGTCTTGCGGACGCGGTTGAAGAATAAAAAAAACCTTAAATACTCTGCCTAAAAACTTAACAATCAAGAATTATACCATGCAGTTAAGAGTTTGCTGCGTATTAAAAAAAATTGTGGAGCTGGTCTCGCCCCCAGATCCACATATTCACATAACAATTATGGTTCGATCGGTTGATGGTTCGATCGACCTCGCCTAGGCGAAAGTTCAGAAGCCGATCGGCAAAATCAGACCCTCGCGGGCCATGACAGCCTTGGGGAAAGCGATTTGCACATCTTCGGCGATGCGATCGAGAAAATCGTCAGTATGAGCCGGATCATGGTGAAAAATCACCACTCGTTTCACCCGCGCTTCCTTAGCCATTCTCACCGCTTCCTGCCAAGTCGAGTGTCCCCAACCCACCTTCGGAGACTTGGGGTTGTGATATTCCTCGTCGGTGTACATGGCATCGTAGATCAGCACATCAGCGTCGAGGGCCAAATTGTAGACATTCTCATCTAGTCGATCGGGAAAATGCTCCGTATCAGAACAGTAAACCACCGAACGTCCCTGCCAACTCACCCGATATCCCATAGCAGTATTCGGGTGATTGAGAGAACCAGTCCTAATCTCAATATCGTCCAGCATCATCGTCTGGTTGTGATTGAGTTCGTAGAAATTCAAATCTGCAGGCAAACCCATCAGCGGCACCGGCGAATTTGAGT
This sequence comes from Microcoleus sp. N9_A1, assembly GCF_036701795.1. Lineage (NCBI taxonomy): Bacteria > Bacillati > Cyanobacteriota > Cyanophyceae > Oscillatoriales > Microcoleaceae > Microcoleus > Microcoleus sp. N9_A1. Next base: position 62,860 of record NZ_JAUBRI010000038.1, on the reverse strand, counting down.
GCAGAATCCGTTCCACAAAATGCCTTTTGAGACAATCTCCATCCGGCGGAATCGCCCCATAAATATCAAACCTATTGCCGCGGATGAAAGCTGGGGCGAACAGCGGGAAACCTTGAATGTGATCCCAGTGATAGTGAGTAAAAAACATATAAGCTTGCACCGGCATTTCTTCCAGCAACTGGTCTCCCAGCATCCGCAAGCCTGTTCCGCCGTCAAAAATCAAGCGTTTGCCAGCTACTCGCATTTCCAAACAAGAAGTATTGCCGCCGTAGCGAACAGTTTCCTGTCCGGGTGTCGGAACGCTGCCCCGCACGCCCCAGAACTGTACGACAAAATCATCCATACCTTTTATTGATTCCGAGGGTTGAGGGCAATCAACGGGAGTTGCCGCTACAGAGGACAAGCTGATTTCCATTTTAAAATTCAGATTTTAAGGTTCCACATTGTCCGTGATGGCGCAGCAGATGGTCGCACAAAACTAAAGCTACCATTGCTTCCACCATTGGCACAGCTCTTGGCAAAACGCAAGGGTCGTGCCGTCCTTTGGCCGCTAGCAGGGTTTCTTCGCCTTCTCGGGTAACTGTGCGCTGCTGCTGGCGAATGGTCGCAGTCGGCTTGAAGGCCGCCCGCAAAATAATATTTTCGCCGTTAGCAATGCCGCCCTGAATTCCGCCGGAGCGATTCGTCACTGTACGAATTACACCCTTATCATCAGTATAGTATTCATCATTGTGTTCGCTGCCCTTGAGTAGAGTCCCGGCAAACCCGGAACCAATTTCAAAGCCTTTGCTGGCGGGCAAGGACATGATGGCTTTGGCCAAGTCGGCTTCGAGTTTGTCGAATACGGGCATTCCCAGGCCTTTGGGTACGTTGCGGGCGACGCATTCGACTACGCCGCCGATCGAATCTCCGCTGTCGCGAACTTTTTCGATCAGTTCAATCATTCGATCTGCACATTCGGCGTCTGGACAGCGAACGATGTTGCTTTCTACTTGTTCTAAGGTAACAGTGTCTGGGTCGGCGACGCATTCTAAGTCTTTGATGCGTTTAACGTAGCCGACTATTTCTACGCCTGTGGCTTGGAAGAGAATTTTTTTAGCGATCGCCCCTGCTGCTACTCTACCTATTGTCTCCCTCGCCGAACTGCGACCTCCGCCTTGCCAGTTACGAATTCCGTACTTAGCATCGTAGGTAGCATCAGCGTGGGAAGGGCGGTAAGTTGTCGCCATTTCTTCGTAGTCTTGGGGGCGAGTGTTTTGATTGCGGACTAAAATGGCGATCGGCGTTCCCAAAGTTTTGCCTTCAAACACCCCCGACAGAATTTCGCAGGTATCTGCTTCTTTGCGAGGTGTCGTAATTTTGCTTTGGCCGGGGCGACGGCGATCGAGTTCCGCTTGAATTTCCGATGCGTCTAGCGATACCAGGGGCGGACAACCGTCGATTACTACTCCCACACCGCCGCCGTGAGATTCCCCAAATGTCGATATCCGAAATAAATGCCCGAAGGTGTTGCCCATAGTGCTTTCGCCTGAAACCTAATAATTTTTACTTTAACTGGAAGATAGATTTTTCAAATAGAGATTTACTGTATTTTTGAAGAATATAGCATTGACTGGGATGCCGACAGTCGATCGGGCACTGCAGAAGTTTGATCGCATCCCGGTAGCAGAATATCTACGAGGGACAGGGGAGAGGAGGGAATTGGGAGAAGAGGAAAAGTGAAAATCTCTTCTTCCCTCTTTCTGACATCAGTTACATCCGCTGCCGAACATCCATCCATCCATCCATCCGTTACATCCGTTACAAAATCCGTTGCCGAACTTTTTTAGTCTTCGTGTTCTTCAAAAGGATCTCTCAATTCCTTAGCGGGAGGGCCGAAAGCCGTGTAGATCGAGAATCCGGTGATTGCCACCAGACACACGCCCAGTGAAATGCCTAGAACTGCTGCGGGTTCCATATTTTTGATCGATTATGAGTGATCCACTCCATAATATTACAAAAAATAACAATCCGTCTGAAAGTCTAGTGATTTTAGGCGCAATACGGTATTGCCGCCAACCCCCACTCGCCGTTGTCCGAGTCCCCTTCCTGCATTTCTGAGAAATTGCGATCGCAATTAGCGGTGGAAGTATGTCAAACTTTTCTGTAGAGATTCATTGTAGGTGACTTATGGCACAGCGGACTTGGTTAGGAGATATACTCAAACCCCTTAACTCAGAATACGGCAAGGTAGCCCCTGGTTGGGGAACCACCCTGTTGATGAGCGTTTTCATCGGATTGTTTTTCGTGTTCTTGTTGATTATTTTGCAAATCTACAACTCTTCTCTGATTCTAGAGAATGTGGATGTTGATTGGTCGAGTCTCGGCCGCTAGAATTTGAGCGAAAATTAAGGCTAACAGTAAAAGCTGAGGGTGGAGGAGAAATGGTAAAAGCTAAGTTTTCCCATTTTCCCTTGCCCTTTCCCGTTAGTCCCTCGTAATTAAATGCTAACTAATTAAACAAATTACCGGAGACAAAAAATGAATATTTTTGGCATTGGTTTGCCGGAAATGGCAGTGATTTTTACCATCGCCCTGTTGGTATTCGGCCCAAAAAAGTTGCCAGAAATTGGTCGGAGTTTCGGGAAAGCACTTCGGGGTTTTCAAGATGCTTCGCGGGATTTTGAGTCGGAGTTTACGCGGGAAACCAAGCAGCTAGAAGAAGCAGTAGCAACTACCAAAAAGCCGGAACCAGAAAAACTCGCGGCGGCTGCTAAGGAAGATATCACAGACAATTAGATGAACAACACTCAAAAATCGGAAACACCAGCGGAGTTAGTAATTCCCCAGCTAATTGTGGGTTTGGGGAATCCTGAACCAAAGTACGATCGCACGCGACACAACATCGGCTTTAATGCAGTAGATGCCTTGGCTAAATCTTGGCAAATTCCCCTGTCAGAAAACCGCAAATTTCAAGGCATATTTGGCGAGGGAAATCGGCCGCGGGGACAGAAAATCCGCTTGCTGAAACCGTTGACGTACATGAACCTGTCGGGCCAATCGATTCGGGCGGCGACGGATTGGTACAAAATACCTCCAGAGTCCGTATTAGTAGTATACGACGATATGGATTTGCCGATCGGCAAAATGAGAATCCGGCTAGCAGGTTCAGCCGGCGGGCACAACGGCATGAAATCCACAATATCTCATTTAGGTACAGACAAATTTCCCCGCCTGCGGATTGGCATCGGCAAACCTCAAAACGATCCTGCTAAAAACGACAAAGATACGATTTCCTTCGTATTAGGAAAATTTTCCTCAGAGGAAAGTCAATTAGTAGAAAAAGTGCTTAAATTAGTTGTAGAAGCTGTGGAACTTAGCCTCCATCAGGGAGTAGAAAAAGCCATGAGCCTTTACAACAATCGTACCATTGCAGAAACAAACGCGGAAACAAAAAGGTGAGTTCGAGACGTTTGCCCGAAACAACTGCATATGTCCGAGTGACTGGCCAATCTTGGCTAAAAGGCACCATTGAGGGTGAAGTAAGTGCCGGCAATTTTGAGTGGCAGTTTCAGTGGCGTTTCACCGCAGAAAAAACACTGATACTGGAACCATCTCGGGGTAGGGCATTGATTCAAGAACCGCTGCACCGTTTTCTGGAAAAATGGGATTATCAGCTTGAACCGGGCGGGGACTATTCCTTTACGGTTCGGGCCCAGTTTTGATACTCAGAAACCGGGTTTTTACGAAATACTTCGTTACCGCACCCTAAAACTCTCAAAAACCCGGTTTCTTTGGCCTGGAAACACCTTGAGTCAGAAACCGGCTTTTTACGACAATACCGCACTGCAGCACGCTAAAACTCTCAAAAACCCGGTTTCTTTGGCCTTGACGCTACGAACTAAGAAACCGGGTTTTTCCGAGATTTATGGTTTTCAACAAGTATTTTCGTAAAAAACCCGGTTTCTAGCCTCTGATGAAATGCGGGATAATCAATTGATTGCAGTAATTCTTGAATTAAAGCAGGCGGGGTTGCTTCTCGGTAAGCGCCGCAATAATACATCGTCAAAACCGCTTTGTAAGCCCAGTGATTTGATGGCACATCGGTAAAAGGATTTGGCAAAGTTTCAGCCTGATTGAGCACGCAAGCATTGAGAATTTGTTCTCGCGTTGGCTGCACTTGAACTAAAGAGTTATTTTGCTTGATTTGTGCATAATTTTGTGCTTGTGCGGGAGATGAACAACAGGCACTAACTAGCAGTATAATTGTGGAAACGATTCTGAGTTTAAGCATCTCATTACTTTTTGTGCGACAATATATCCTAACTTCCACTGCATTCCCTGAAAACTATGCTGGGTCGTACCCTCCGCAATCATTATCAAATTATCAAATTCTTGGGACAAGGCGGTTTTGGTGATACTTACCTAGCCAAAGATTTAGACTTACCCGGACATCCTCAGTGCGTTGTCAAACATCTTAAACCGAAAGATCCCAATCCCGACCATTTACTAATTGCCAAAGGCTTATTCGACAAAGAAGCCGAAACGCTGCATAAATTGGGTAAGCTACACGACCAAATCCCCAGCCTTTCCGCCCACTTTGAGGAAAATGGCGAATTTTATTTGGTGCAAGATTTTATCGAAGGACATGACCTTACCAAAGAACTGATTCTCGGTAAAAAATCAAGCGAATCCCATACTATTAAATTATTGCACGAGATATTAGAAGTTTTAGCCATTGTTCATCAGCAAAATGTGATTCATCGTGACTTGAAACCTGCTAATTTAATGCGCCGCCAAGATGGTAAAATTATCTTGATTGATTTCGGGGCGGTCAAGGAAATTAGCACAATGGTTGTTAATGCTCAAGGACAAACTAGCTTCACCGTTGGCATTGGTACTTCGGGTTATATGCCCAGCGAACAAGCGAAGGGCAAACCTAAACTGTGTAGCGATATTTATGCAGTGGGGATGATTGGGATTCAAGCATTGACTGGTCAACCTCCTCATACCTTACCAGAAGATCCGCAGACGGGAGAAGTTATTTGGCAAAATCAGGCACAAGTTAGCAATAATTTAGCGAATATTTTGGATAAAATGGTGCGCGATAATTTCAGTCAGCGCTATCAAGATGCAGGGGAAGCATTGCAAGCAATTTTATCTTTGTCGTCGCCTCTCCCACCGCCAGCGACACCGACACCAACACCACCGCCGCCACCGACAAGGCGAGGTTTTTTACAATTAGTCGGTTTGGCTGGATTAGGACTTATCGGTTTAGTTGTGTATCAAAGTTTGGGGAACAAATCGCCTCAAACTTCAACGAATGAGCCATCGTCACCGATATTACCCAACGACGATATACCATCTCAGTTGCCACCACCTCCAGAAACCCGAACACTAGAACCACCATCACCAAAAACTCCATCGCCAAAAGTATCGTCAAATTCCCTAAAAACAGTTCAATTTGAAACGGTGACAGTGAATTCAACGGGGGAAATCACCAAGCGCAACCAAAGTCAAGCACAGGTTTTTACAGAAACTATCGCCAAGGGCATAACTTTAGACATGATGGCAATTCCTGGTGGCAGTTTTGTCATGGGTTCCCCCAATACGGAAGCACAACGAGATAACTATGAAGGGCCGCAGCATACTGTTAATGTTCCCGCTTTTTTAATGGGAAAATATCAGGTGACTCAGGCTCAATGGCGTGCGGTGGCAGGTTTACCAAAAGTCAAGATTGACCTCAAGGCTAATCCTTCTAATTTTAAAGGTGATGATTTGCCTGTTGAGGAAGTATCTTGGGATGATGCTACAGAGTTTTGTGCGAGGTTATCTCAATTTACTGGACGCAATTATCGACTGCCTAGCGAGGCCGAATGGGAATATGCTTGTCGTGCAGGAACCACTACACCTTTTTATTTTGGGGATACAGTTACCCCGGATTTAGTTAATTATGACGGCAATTATCTCTACGGTGCTGCACCGAAGGGAATCTATCGTGAAAAAACAACTGCTGTGGGTAGTTTTCCGCCTAATATCTTTGGACTTTATGATATGCACGGGAATGTGTTGGAATGGTGTCAAGATGTTTGGCACGATAATTATAACGGTGCGCCGACTGACGGAAGTGCTTGGGAAGCAAGTGGATCTGATGGTCGGCTCTTGCGCGGTGGTTCGTGGTACTACAATCCGTGGTACTGCCGTGCGGCCCTTCGCGGCTGGGATCCGTCGTCTTTCCGCGACGAATTCGTCGGTTTTCGGGTGGCTTGTGTTGCCGCGATGACTTCTTAGCCCTTTACACTTTTGCCCTTTTGCTCTTTACTCTTCTTTCTTTTTCACTTTTTTTGTCGTCTCTGGTGACTCGATTTATTTTTTGGCACTCGTGGATGCACTCCCGACAAAGAAACCGGGTTTTTATATCTTTAGGACTTAACTATAATTTTAAGGTGGCGGTAGAGAGCCAATTAGATTTTGAGCTAATTCGACAAATTGTTCGGCACAGTTAATTTGTTCCGCAGCTTGTTCGACAGTGACAGTATCAATTCCCCCGTAATCTCCACTATTTCGTAAATCTTGAGCATCAATCAAAAATCTGTGAAACTCAGCAGGGACTTTTCCTGTACGAGCAAATTCTCGACCGAAAGCTCCAATCACTGCGGAATGTTTAGAAAAAGACATTCCTTCACCATCTAAAAATGCCTCAGCAATATAAAACATAGCATAATAAGCGCGAGCAGCCGCATAGCCAGAAAAGCCATTATCTAGCAATAATCTTGCTGCTGAGATGCTTTCACGAGCTTTCAGAATCAAGTCTAATTGTTCAGGCTTCATAAAGCTATTCCTTCTTTACGAATGTTCCTCAACAAAGGCCCGTTGTAGTGCATGAACCGATTTTCGTCCATAAATAAACAGCTAATCACTTCATCATTTTGTAGACATAAGTCTGCCCGAATATAGCTGGTTTTTTTGATTTCTTCGCCTGGATTGACTGACCCTTTGAGAACCACCAAAACATCAATATCTGAGTCGGGCTGTGCGTCGCCCCGTGCTTGGGAACCGTAGAGTACCATTTGGGTGAGCCGATCGCCATACAGGATCTCGAATTGCGATCGCAATTGGGTTAAAATAGTCTTGAGCTTATCGTTGACGTTCATATTTGTGATTGATGCTGGGATGGCGATTCCCTACGGGATAGCTACAGCGCGTACTTTTCAATCCATGTACATAGTATATGTCTAAATGCACAAAGAGCGATCGGTTGAAATAGTTTGGTTTATTTACGGAGTAGTTGGTGCTGATTTAGGATGGGTTCCAGCGTAGTAAACTAATTTTTTTCCCCGATTCACCGCCGAACAGATTATAATTAGAAATATTGATTTTTATCACGAATAGTCGCATAGGAGATTTACAAAATGAATAACCTATTAGCAGAAAGTTTTGCCACTGTCTCTCAACTACCCGAAGCAGAACAAAATGCCATAGCATCCTTAATCTTACAAAAGATATCAGCACCCAGAGTCGCGCCTTTCCTCATTTCCCAATCCGACATCGAAACCCTAGAAAAATCCTACATTTTCCGAGACAAAATAGAAGTCATTGAATTTATTAACAAATATCCGTTTTTACTTCCCGTTGTCCTAGAAGCACCCGTTCAAATTAGCAATTATTTCCCCGAACAAAAACTATTACTTCAAGTCATCAATGACCCGGAAATCCCTAACTATGTTCATCTGGTTCTCTCAATCATCTTAACAGACCTCGATCCCGATGAAGCAATGGATAGAGAAGACGAATTGCGTAAAAATTGGTCTAGGGGATTATCCCACGAAATTCGGGAGCATTTTTATACAATTTTGGAATACACTGATGAGTTCTGATTGGTCGCAATACCTAAATTTAGCAAAAGAACTTGCTGGTCAAGCAACTATTGCTGCTGAACAGGAGGCGCGATTGAGGGATGCTATCAGTCGTTCGTATTATCTTGAGTTTTTTAAGCTATCATATCACTATCGGTTATTATTTGATTTATAACAATGCTTGAACCTCTCTATGAACAGGATTTTCAAATCTGGATTGATTCAACAATTCAGCATCTAAGAAATGGTCAATTTGAATCCCTTGATATTGAACATCTGATTGAGGAATTAAATAGTTTGGGTAAATCCGAGCAGAATGCACTAAAAAGTAATTTAATGATATTGTTAGCTCACTTGCTAAAGGTGAAGGTGCAATTTGATGCTCCAGATACTATGAAAATGAGTTGGTATAATTCAATTATTGAACATCGCCAGCGAGTCTTAAGCAGTTTAGAAGATACACCTTCTTTGAAAACTTTTCTTGTTCAAGCAATTGATAAAGCCTATCCTCAAGCTTGTAAATTAGCAATTAAGGAAAGTAAATTTGCTGCTTTGGGGGTGCGAATTCCTGATGTTAGTGAATATCCTAATGTTTGTCCATTTTCTCTTGAGCAGATATTAGATGATAATTTTTATGGTTAGTTATCGGCTCTAGCCTCTTCCAACAGAGCAATTACTTGCTCCCTAGTTACAGTTGGAAATCCTTCTAAAAAATCATCAATTGACTCTCCGGCTTCTAAATAGTCAAAAAGTGTTTGAACAGGAATCCTAGTGCCAATAAAAACAGGAGTTCCGCCCATGATTTCACCGGAAATGCTAATCATCTGAAAATTCTGAGACATAAGCCTAAGTAGTTGTAGGGTGCGTCGCCATGAAAATAGCGGGCACGGGGACACCGCCCCTACGAGCGAGCTACGAACCTTTGGACTGTTCGGACATCTGCCGCATTCCCACAGCCAATACGCTCAAAAACAAAAGCCCCACTGCCCCAGCCAACGGATTGCCGTTAATTCCTGTCACCCAATCGGGAACAGAGCCAGAATATCGAACTAACTCTCCGATGTTAATTATATAGTATCCCCAGACTAAACCTGCATGAAGCCCGATCGACAAACCCAGCCTATCTTTGCTCGCCTCTTCTTTTAGGACTAATTTCAAATAATAATTCAGCCCGGTAGAAGCAGACATCAAACTCCAGAAAGAAATTCATGTGTCCCATAATTAATGGAGCATTCCTGTCTTTTGTCCAAGCAAAAGCTAAATCCACTGGAGGAAAGCGCTCAATGTTCGCCCTCAATACCAATGCCCGCGCCTCAAACCTAGCCAAATTGCCTCCTAATGGAACAGAAAGTGTTTGACGTTCCCAAATTGCTCCTAATCTTAATCCCATTTCGTAGGGCAATACGTTAACACTAGAACCTGTATCTAGCAAGCCTGATGCACTTAAAGAGCAATTGTGATAAGTTAAAGTTAGTGGCAAGTAAGGCAATGTACTTAATGCACCCAGTTGCGGATCGATTTCGGTAAACGCAAATCTGACTTTATCAACCATGTTTTACTGCTTTTTCTTCTGATAATGCCTGCGCTAAAACAGCAGCGGCTTCAAAAGAGTTGTAGGAATTAGTGCTAGATGCTTTGCCTGGCTCTTCTAGCGGAACTATACCTGATTCTTGCAGTAATTCGGATACGATAAAATTCAGTAGTAAAAGTTTGTCAGTGTGAGGCAAATCTTTCACGAGTGGTAGAAGTTCAGCAAGCTGCATAAAAATTGCCCAAGGTTGGTGGTAGAGTATGGTCTTATCTATTATGCCATTTTCAAGGATTGATTAATCCGATCGCCCTTTTGAACGTTCTGACATCTGCCGCATTCCCACAGCCAAGACGCTCAAAAACAAAAGCCCCACTGCCCCAGCCAACGGATTGCCATTAACTCCAGTCACCCAATCGGGAACAGAGCCAGAATATCGTACTAACTCTCCGATGTTAATTATATAGTATCCCCAGACTAAACCTGCATGAAGCCCGATCGACAAACCCAATCGATTTTGACAGTTGCGCTTTGCCAAAACCAGTATCAAACCCAACAACAACAAGCCCGGAAACTGAGGCCAACTCCGCAGCATTGCCTCCACGGGTTTGATAAAATGAGATAGGGCAAATACCAGGCTATTCGCCCGCACAGAAATTTGATTGTTGTAATCCCGCTGCAACTCGTCGAGCAACCAACCACGGAATACCAACTCCTCCGCAAAACCCACTCCCAGGGCGCTTAATAGCCCTTCTGCGATGATTCGAGGCAAGTTATCAGAATTTTGCCACGAGACAAAGCCGAACAGTCCTTGCACTAAAAACAGGGTGAAAGTGATCGAAAGCCCGATCGCCAATCCAGTCAAAAGTTCAAAACCGTTTTGTCGCGTATTTACTAAACCGTAACTTTTGAGTAATTGGGTTTGTCCGTAAACCTGTTTTCCCCAGCGCCGCACTAGGAAAATAAATTCGACAAACAACAATCCCATTGTTAGAATAGTTGCGAGGTTGCTATCTTTAACTAAGAGATAAATTGGGGTGGCGACGGGCAGCCAGATTGTTGCTAAAATTAATAGAAAAATTATTACTCGTAATAGAAATGGATAATTTGCTATTTTGTTGGCGTTAATCATTGGTTGTAAATTATTTTAAATTCGGTAAATTCGACTGTTCGACAGTCCGACAGTCCGACAGGGATTTAAATCTCTGTCTCATAGCGAAAGTCCTCTGAAAGAAAACTGAAATTTATCAGATTATTATCGAGGTTTGCAGTCGGTTGAAACCGACTTTCGATATGAGACGGGGATTTAAATCCCCGGCGGGCTTGTGGGTGAATGGGAGGACTTTAGACTGAAATCCATCACACTCTAATCGAGGTTTGTAGTCGGTTTAAACCGACTTTTGCTATGAGACGGGGATTTAAATCCCCGGCGGACTTGTGGGTGAATGCGAGAATTTTTGGCTGGGTCAGATTTGAGTAAATCCGAGAGTTAGAGTTGAGTACATCCGAGAGTTAGAGTTGGATAAATCTGAGAGAATGTACAAAGGCCGCAGAAAAAGCTAGAATAGCATCATATCGGTTGAAACTTTAAGCAAAGCAAAGCCATAACATCAGATGACTGAAGTATCGGATTTCTCAAATGTCGATCGCGAATTAGACGACACAATATTAAGTTTCGCAGACATTCAAGCAGAACTCAACCTGCGCCGCGCTAAAGATGCTCTGCGAGATATAGTAGAACATCTCGATTTGACACCACAAGAGCGAACTGGACTGGAGCCGGAAATTGGCGGCTTGGAAACAATGCTCGACAAGCTAGAGCGCGCTTGCGTGCAAATCGCTGTGTTTGGGATGGTAGGAAGGGGGAAATCTTCGGTTTTAAACGCGCTACTCGGTCAAAATGTGTTTGAAACTGGCCCGACTCACGGCGTGACTCGTACCACAACTATTGGCCAGTGGGATGTCGGAGATGGTGTTGATGACGGTTTACCCGATCGACTTTCGCCTGTTATTTACCGTTTATCGCAAGTAGAATTAATCGATACTCCGGGAATAGATGAAGTTGACGGCGAAACTCGCGAACTTTTAGCCCGCCGCGTTGCTAAACAAGCAGATTTAATTTTGTTTGTAGTTGCTGGCGACATTACGAAAGTCGAATATCAAGCACTTTCGCAGTTGCGGGAAGCCGGAAAACCGATGTTATTAGTATTTAATAAAATTGACCAGTATCCCGATGCAGATAGACTGGCAATTTATCATAAAATTCGGGACGATCGCGTGAGAGAATTGTTATCTCCCGATGAAATTGTGATGTCGGCGGCTTCACCTTTGACAGCGCAGGCGGTGCGCCGTCCCGATGGAAGTATGGGAGTCAAAATGACGCGCAGTTTGCCACAAGTGCAAGATTTAAAATTAAAAATTTTGGAGATTTTAGACCGAGAAGGCAAATCTTTGGTCGCGCTGAATACGATGCTCTGTGCGGGAGATATTAACGAGCAGTTAGTACAGCGAAAAATGGAAATTCGAGATGATGCTGCTAATCGCATTATCTGGAATGGCGTAATGACTAAAGCTGTGGCGATCGCCCTAAATCCAATTACTGTAGTTGATATTCTCAGCGGTGCGGTAATTGATGTGGTGATGATATTAACACTCTCTAAAGTTTACGGCATTGCGATGACAGAAGCGGGGGCGGTGGAATTGCTGCAAAAGATTGCGATTAGTATGGGGGGAATTACTGCTGGCGAATTGTTGGCTAATTTGGGTTTGAGTTCTTTGAAAGGATTGTTGGGTTTGGCTACGCCGGCGACGGGGGGTTTGGCTTTAGGGCCTTATTTGTCTGTGGCGGTGACTCAAGCTGCAATTGCGGGGGTTTCTTCCTACGGAATCGGTCAAGTTACTAAGGCTTATTTGGCTAATGGTGCTTCTTGGGGAGATGATGGGCCGAAGGCTGTTGTGAGCAAGATTTTGTCTTCTTTGGATGAGGATTCTATTTTAAATCGGATTAAGGAAGAGTTGCGGGCTAAGTTGGATTTGGGAAGTGTGGAAAAACAGAAATTTTAGTGATAAGCAGCAAAAAGGAAGAAGGAGCAACTATGAAATAAATAAAAATCATAATAAACAACCAATTATTAATAACCAATTACCAATTGCCAGAAAGAATTGGTTTAAAGCCTCTCCCTTAAAGGCGAGAAATTAAAAGCAAACTATTCTCCAATCCTCTTCCTTCTAGGTAGAGGTCGCACTCATCTGTCAACTGTCAACTGTCAACTGAATGAACAATTATTACTATCGCCCTTGATGACGCCAATCGCTCGCTCTGACTTTGACAAGGCTGGCACTGCGTACTTTACCGCCTGCTTTGACGATCGCCGGGTAACTCTCACATTAGGAAGATTGGAACTTAAATTCTTGAGCTAGCGCGTCACAATTCTTCAAAAGAAACCAAAAAAGCCTGATAAATCCAAGCCTAAGAGCAATAACCCAAATGTAACTCAAAATAATTCCTTCTTGTAGGTAGCTGAAAATCAGTGATAAGGAGCCGAAAATCATTAAACCTACACGAGTCCAGAGCACTGTGGTGACAAAGCGCAAGTTTCTTAAAAGAACTCTCTTTAAGGAGATTGCAAATCCCAAAAAAGCAAGAGAAAACAGGAAATTTATTCCGACATCAAGATAACCTAAAAGCTGCTGACTTAAAATTTCTCTTAATTGTGGAATAAAAATTAAAGATATTGTCCGTAAGAACAGAGCCAGATCAATGGGGAAAAAGAATATCCTGATTACTCCGCCTGTCCATACACTTAATGTACCCTTTTTAACCAGCACATTATTTAGTTTAACACTATATTCTATTACACCCGAAAACTTGGCTTTGAAAACCAGTTCATAGCTTGACATTTCTCCATCTTCACTGACTTTAAAGTAGTGGTTAGAGGTCAGAGCGAGATAGTTTTTTTTTCGGAAATCGTTTTGTTATCATGAACAATACTTTCTTTTCCTCCCAACTGGCTTATAATTAATTGTATTTTATGACCACTGACATTAAAACATACTTTAGACATAGCAAATTTTTTCCTTATCTTATGCTTCAAATATTATGCTTCAAATATGCTGATGTCTAACTATTAATTAGACTGACTTTTTCAGTATAATACCCCGATGTGAGTGATGAGACTGAAACTTTTTAGGTTATTTACCGATGTTAATAATCATACACCGATTTTAATAATAACAGGACTTACGCAACTGGCACAGGTTGGGCGAGTGCGGCAAATAAGGTGTGCTGTGCACACCCTACTCTAATTCCGGGAAGGCGGACTTTGTTTGTTAAGCCACCAATTCGATTCGGCGGGTTAATATCGAATTTTTAATCCGAATTCGATTCGGCGGCTTAACATCAAGTTTTTAACCCTAATTCGCTCCTATTTCTAACCCCGATTTTTCTCCGACCAAATGCGGGTTGGTAGTCCCCAAACATAGACAAATCCTTCGGCAGCTTTGTGGTCGAATTCGTCCTCTGCGCCGTAGGTTGCTAAGTCGAAACTGTACAGAGAATTGTCAGATTTGCGGCCGACAATAGTCGCATTTCCTTTGAATAGTTTGAGTCGCACGGTTCCAGTAACTCGCTTTTGCGTGTCCTGAATAAATGCGTCTAAAGCTGTTTTCAAAGGATTGTACCAAAGACCGTTGTAAATCATTTGGCTGTAGGTTTCTTCGATGCCGCGCTTGTACCGAGTCACATCTGCTGTCAGCGTCAAACTTTCTAAGTCTCGGTGCGCGTGCATCAAAACTAAAATCGCTGGTGTTTCGTAAATTTCCCGCGATTTAATCCCGACTAGGCGGTTTTCAATCATGTCAATCCGGCCGACTCCGTGGTTGCCAACTATTTCGTTGAGTTGGGAAATTAGGGCGACTGGTGATAAATCTTTGCCGTTCAAACTGACAGGATTGCCGCAATCGAAACCGATTTCTAGGTATTCGGGTGTGTCGGGAGTTTGCTCGATCGCCTTTGTCATCAAATAAACTTCCTCCGGCGGTTCAGCCCAAGGATCTTCCAGGATTCCGGCTTCAATTGCCATTCCTAATAAGTTGCGATCGATACTGTAAGGCGAAGACTTTTTCACCGGGGACGGAATGCCGCATCTCTCGCCGTATGCGATCGTTTCCTCGCGGCTCATTTTCCACTCCCGCGCTGGTGCTAAGATTTTAATCTTGGGATTCAGCGCGCCGATCGACACATCGAACCGTACCTGATCGTTTCCTTTGCCTGTGCAACCGTGGGCGATCGCATCTGCACCGTATTTTTCCGCAGCTTCTACTAACAATTTAGCAATCAGCGGGCGAGCCAGGGCAGTCGAAAGGGGATAACGGTTTTCGTAAAGTGCGTTAGCTTGAATGGCTGGAAACGCATAGTCTTTGACAAATTCCTCGGTAGCATCAATAACTAAAGATTCCGAAGCACCGGATGCTAAAGCTTTTTTGCGGATCGGTTCTAATTCGTCTCCCTGTCCCAAATCAGCGGCCAGAGTAATTACCTCTTCCACACCCCACTCGTTTTTGAGGTAAGGAATACAGACGGAGGTATCTACTCCGCCCGAATATGCTAGTACAACTTTTTTAGCGCGACTCATTGCTCTTTACATCCTGAATTTAACTGACATCTTGCACCCGCTGTGAATCAGCCTTTTAGGGGCGGGCAAGATGCCCGCCCCACAATAAAATTAAATTTTTGCGGCACAGGCATCTTGCCTGTTCTGGAGAATGGTGTAAGATGCCTGCCCCACAATAAAATTAAATTTTTGCGGCACAGGCATCTTGCCTGTTCTGGAGAATGGTGCAAGATTTGATATTTAACCGACTTTTCATTATGCACCTAATTGAGATCGATTCTTGTCAGAAATAGTACAGATTTATATATTCTTTTTTTGCTAAACTTGGCTATTTCCTGGGGGAGTTGCTGCGAAAAATCTGCTACCGTGGAATACGGTAACTGTGGCAATGGGGAAAAGGCGTGTTTTTTAGTGTTGTGATTCCGACGTATAATCGTAAACCGATTTTGGCAAAATGTCTACTGGCTTTGGAAAATCAGCACTTCGGTGAGATTGTCAGAGAGTATGAAGTAATTGTCGTGGACGACGGCTCGACGGACGGGACTCTGGAGTGGTTGGCCGCAAATGCTGATTTTTTACCCCATGTGCGATCGATCTGTCAATCTCACCAGGGCCCGGCGGCGGCACGGAATTTGGGCGTTGAAGATGCTAAGGGCGATACGATTATTTTTATTGACAGCGATTTGGTGGTAACAGAGCATTTTTTGCAAGCACACGCCGATGCTTTACTACAGGGTTACAAAGATACTGATGCTGTTTTTACTTACGGCAGTGTGATTAATACTTGCAATTTCGACAATCCTACCTCAGAGCCTTACAAAATCACCGATTTTTCAGCGGCTTATTTTGCTACGGGAAATGTGGCAATCGCCCGCCACTGGCTGCTGGATGCTGGACTTTTTGACAATCGCTTTCAACTGTATGGATGGGAAGATTTAGAGTTGGGAGTTAGGTTGAAAAAATTAGGTTTGAAACTCATTAAATGTCCGAATGCTGTCGGCTATCACTGGCATCCACCTTTTAGTTTAGAGCAAATTCCGGGCATGATTGACCGCGAAATTCAGCGCGGGAGAATGGGAGTTTTGTTTTATCAAAAACACCCAACTTGGGAAGTAAAGATGATGATTCAAATGACTTTTTTGCACCAAATCCTGTGGGGAGTTTTATCATTAGGTGGGATGCTGAACGAGCGAACGATGACTCCTTTTTTGCAGTGGTTGATTGACCAAGGCAAGCCCCAGCTAGCTTTAGAAATTGCTCGGATTTTTCTGAATTGGTATAACGTGAAAGCCGTATACGCCGCTGGCGGGGAATTGCAGGCAGAGACAAAGATACCATAAATCAGCCCGACAGCGCAAATAAAATATAAGATATTGTAGGAGTTTTTCAGGGCCCATTGGTGTCAACTTAAGCTTATAATTAGTAACAGCATACTGTTTTACAATTATGCCTAGACTGCCCTAGCGCTGCTTAATAAGGGGAATTTATGGAACTCAAGACTTGGATACAAACCAGAAAAACACAGAATTTTAGTCTTAAGTTGACACCCATGTTCCGACCTGTTTTAATTAACCTTTCCAGTGAGGATATCTACTCAAAAAAATACAAAACAAAGCCACCTGATCAAGGCAGGCAAAACCGGGTTATAGAAATTTTAAAAGTTTTACCTTTAATCAAGATTGCTTGCTTAGCCTGTGATTTGAGGCATCTAGGCTGTCTTCTTACTCGGCTCCGATAATTTGAGCCACCAACATTTTCAAATGAGCATTATTTTTGATATAATCACAGATAATTTAGGAGTGTGCTATAGAGCCAATAGTTGTGCTGGTTTATCTGAGAGTGTTAGCTACAAGCCGTTAATGACTTTAAAAATATTCCCACATATACAACTTGAATAGTTTGAGGGTCTGCTGTGAATACAACTGACAATAAAAATCCAATACTAGAAACACTTAGAATTCAAAACACTGTCTTACAAGAAAATATTTTAATGGTAGACGACCATCCAGAAAGCTTGCGGCTTTTATCCCAGCTTTTGTCTAAGCGGGGATATAAAGTGCGGCCGACACGAGATGGCAAATTGGCTCTTAACTTTGCTCTGTCGAGTCCACCAGACTTGATTTTGCTGGACATCATGATGCCCGGTATGGATGGCTATCAAGTCTGCGAACAGCTAAAAGCTTGTCCGCAAACCAAAGATATTCCTGTGATTTTTATCAGCTCTTTAGATGAAGTTTTTGATAAAGTCAAAGCTTTTTCGCTGGGGGCGGCAGACTACATTACTAAACCATTTCAAACAGAAGAAGTGGTGAGTCGCGTCGAAAATCAACTGCTTCTGAGCCGTCTTTATAAACAAATTTTAGCACAAAATGCGCGGCTGCAAGCAGAAATAGAAGAACGCAAGCGGATCGAAGCCGAACTCCGAGACAGCCAATGCTGGCTGTCGGCAGTAATTAAAACACATCCTAATCTTTTGTACGTTTCCGATTTAATTGAACAGCGAACTCTGTATATCAACCGCGAAATCTATAGCGATATTGGCTATTCTTTTGAAGAAATCCAGCAGATGGCAGGAGGATTTCTTCCTAACTTAATACACCCTGACGATTTGCCAGGATTCTCAGAACACCTGAGCAAGATTGAGGCAGCAAAAGACGGTGAAAGCTTTGAGTTTGAGTACCGAATTCAGCACAAAAATGGTGAATATCGCTGGTTTGTTAGCGTGGATACAGTGTTTGCCAGAACAGCCGACGACAAACCTTGGAAAATTTTGGGAACGGCTACTGAAATTAGCGATCGCAAACAAGCCGAACTCGAACTTAAAACAGCTTTAGCTGCTTTGGAACGGCAAATCAAACAAAGATTTCTGATAGAAACAATTACTCTCGAAATTCGATACAGCTTAAATCAAGATCAAGTTTTTCAAACAGCGACTGCCCAAATAGGTCGAATTTTTAATGCTGATTGCTGCTTAATTCATACTTACACCGAACACCCAATTCCCCGAATTTCTAATGTTGGTGAGTACAGAAAAACAGCTTCTACATCGCTTTTAGATTTAGAAATTCCCATACAGGGCAATCCTCACATTCAGTTTGTATTTTCCCAAGACCAAGCTGTAGTTTTTGACGATGTTTTTTCCGAACCGCTGCTAGAAAATGTCCGAGATTTGTGCTTTCAAATAGGTTTGAAGTCGATGATATCTATCCGCACTTCCTATCAGGGAAAAGCCAACGGAATGATATGCTTGCATCAGTACGATCGCCCCCGCCACTGGACGCAGGAGGAGAGCCGATTATTGAACGCTGTGGCGGCACATATGGGAATTGCGATCGCTCAAGCCAATCTTCTCGAACAAGATAAACAACAGCGACTTAAACTTCAACACAGCGAAGCTAGTCTAGCAGCAGCCCAGAAAATTGCCCATATCGGCAGTTGGGAATTTGATGTCGTCACAAATAAAAGTATTTGGTCAGAAGAAGTATTCGGCATTTTTGGTCTTGACTCAACCGCACCTGAACCGACATCTGCCCAACTTTTACAGATGTGTCATCCCGACGACAGAGACTTGTTCCAACAAACTGTCACCCTCGCTATCTCACAAGGAATTTCCTACAAAAAAGAGTTCCGATTTTTGCATCCGGGGGGTCAAATCCTATACGTGGAAGCAAGGGGAGAAGCTGTTTTTAACGAAACCGGGGCAGTAATCAAACTGTTGGGAACAGTGATGGATATTAGCGATCGCAAACAAGCCGAAGCAGCTTTACAAATTAGCGAAGAACGTTTTTATCTGGCATTTGAAGGCAGTGCGATGGGATTGTGGGATTGGAATCTTGCGACGGGAGAAGTTTATTTTAATTCGCGGTGGAAGACAATGCTGGGATATGAAGTAGAGGAGGTAGAAAATAGTTTCCCAGGGTGGGAAAAACTGGTACATCCAGAGGATTTGCGTCCGGCTATAGCAGCGCTAAATGCTCACCTGGAAGGCAAAGAGCCGACTTACGAAAACGAATTTCGGATGCTGACAAAATCCGGCGAGTGGAAGTGGATTTTAGCTCAAGCGAAGGTGATGGAACGCGATGCTTCGGGAAATCCTTTGCGGATGACTGGCACGCATATTGATATTAGCGATCGCAAACAAGCCGAAGCAGCTTTGCAATTTAGCGAACAGCGAGAACGAGAAAAAGCACAACAGTTAGAAAAAACTCTGGAAGACTTAAAAAAGGCTCAATCTCAGCTCATTCAAGCGGAAAAAATGTCAAGTATCGGGCAAATGGTAGCGGGAGTAGCCCACGAAATTAATAACCCCATCAGCTTCATCTACGGCAATATTATTCCCGCCGCACAGTACGCTCGCGATTTGGTAAAATTGATCGATCTCTACCAGCAACACTATTCCGAACCAGTTCCCGAAATTGCCCAAGAACTGGCAGAAGTCGAGGTAGATTTTATCGCTGAAGATTTCCCAAAAATTATGGCTTCAATGCAAGAAGGTGCTAACCGAATTAAGCAGATCGTGCTGTCTTTGCGAAACTTTTCTAGACTCGACGAAAAGGAGTGCAAAGTAATCGACATTCATGAAGGGATAGAGAGCACTTTGGTGATTTTGCAGCACCGATTGCAGTCACAGCCAAAACGTCGGGAAATTCAAGTTATTAAAAATTATGGCGAACTGCCAAAAGTCGAGTGTTATCCGGCTCAATTAAACCAGGTATTTATGAATTTGCTGGTGAATGCGATCGACGCTGTGGAAGAGTCATTAGTCATCACTCATTCGTCATTAGCAAACAATATATCAACAGTTACAAATGATGCTGGAAAAATGTTTGAGAAAAATCCTCAGATTCGCATTAGCACTGAAATAAATAGGGACAATCAAGTTGTTGTGCGGATTGCTGACAATGGGCCCGGTATCCTTCCCGAAGTTCAGTCAAGGATGTTTGACCCGTTTTTTACTACAAAGCCGATCGGCAGTGGCACTGGTTTGGGGTTGTCGATTAGTTACCAAATTGTTAAAGACACCCACGGCGGTAAGTTGCGGTGTAATTCAGAGGTTGGGCGGGGAACAGAATTTGCGATCGAACTGCCGATTTCGCAAAAAGTGAAAAGTAAAACCTTTTATTAAGGTTAATTGACGGCAAATAATATCAAACCCTGACATTTGATCCGATATTTCATTGGAACCATCTGTGGTCTAGTTTAATCTTATCTTAATCGTGATAGAATTAAAAGCTACTTTTTTCGCTGCTAGACGTTTCACTCTTTCTCTTGGGAATGAATTTTACAGTTGATTTCATACATATTATCTCAACTCGCGTCTGTAGCATCTACTACATTTTAACTGACTTATGACTGACTCAATACGCTTCCTGATGTGCGCTCCCGACCACTACGATGTCGATTATGTAATTAACCCTTGGATGGAGGGAAACGTCCACAAATCATCGCGCGAGCGAGCCGTCGAACAGTGGGAAAAACTCTACCACGTCCTCAAAGACAACGCCGTTGTAGACCTCGTACCGCCCGAAAAAGGCTGGCCGGATATGGTGTTCACCGCCAACGCAGGCTTGCTTTTAGGCAATACTTTCGTCCTCAGTCGTTTCTATCACAAAGAACGCCAAGGCGAAGAACCCTATTTCAAAGCATGGTTTGAAAGCAAAGGTTTCACCGTGCACGAACTCCCGAAGGACTTGCCGTTTGAGGGTGCAGGTGATGCTTTGCTCGATCGCGAAGGACGCTGGCTGTGGGCTGGATACGGCTTCCGTTCCGAACTCGACTCGCACCCATTACTAGCAAACTGGCTGAACATAGAAGTGCTGTCGCTGCGTTTAGTAGACGAACGTTTCTATCACTTAGATACCTGTTTTTGTCCGCTCACAGGTGGCTATTTGCTCTACTATCCAGCAGCATTTGACTCCTACTCAAACCGCCTAATTGAAATGCGAGTTGCGCCGGAAAAACGCATCGCCATTGAAGAAGCAGATGCCGCAAATTTTGCCTGCAATGCTGTCAATATTGACAAAGTTGTGGTAATGAACAAGGTCAGCGAAGACTTGAAAACGCGCATCACTCAAGCGGGTTTCAAAGTCATTGAAACGCCGATGAGCGAATTTTTGAAAGCGGGCGGTGCTTGTAAGTGTTTGACGCTGCGGGTGAATGAACCTGTGCAAGAAGATCGATCGGCAAACGTGATGGTAGAAAGCCGCACAATCCGCATGGCAGGCCACTTGCTAGATGCGGGTTTAATCAGTCGCGCTTTAGACTTAATTATCGAAAACGGCGGCAGTTTCCAAGTGCTGAATTTCAATTTAGGAGAGCAGCGCCAAAGCACATCATCTGCGGATGTTAAAGTTTCGGCACCTTCCCACGATGTGATGGAAGAAATCATGGGATTGCTGATTGATTTGGGTGCAGTTCCACCACCGGAAGATATTTGCGACGCTATTTTAGAAGATGTTGTGCAGGATGGCGTCGGCCCGGATGACTTTTATGTTAGTACAATTTATCCCACGGAAGTGCGGGTAAACGGTCAGTGGGTGAAGGCGCGAAATCAGCGGATGGACGGTGCAGTTGCGATTACTGAAACCGCAGAAGGCCCGGTGGCTACGTGCAAATTATTGCGCGATTTGAAAATAGGTGAAAAAGTCGTTGTGGATGTTGTCGGTATTCGCACGATTCGCAAAACAGAATCGCGAGAACAGCGTAATGCTCAAGAATTCAGCTTTATGTCTGGTAGCGTTTCTAGTGAGCGCCGGGTAGAGTTGGTAGTGGAACAAGTAGCGTGGGAATTGCGCCAAATTCGCGATCGCGGAGGCAAAGTTGTAGTTACGGCGGGGCCTGTTGTCATCCACACGGGCGGTGGCGAACATTTAGCGCATTTGATTCGCGAAGGTTATGTACAAGCATTGTTGGGTGGAAATGCGATCGCAGTTCACGACATGGAACAATCGAGCATGGGAACTTCTTTGGGAGTTGACATGAAACGCGGCGTTGCTGTACGCGGCGGACACCGACACCACTTGAAAATGATTAACACGACGCGGCGTTATGGAAGTATTGCTAAAGTCGTTGAAGCAGGCGTGATTACCAGCGGTGTGATGTACGAATGCGTGAAGCACAATATACCGTTTTCGCTAGCAGGTTCGATCCGCGATGATGGGCCACTTCCTGACACGCAAATGGATATGGTTAAGGCTCAAGAAGAGTATACTGAGCTGTTACGGGGCGCGGATATGGTGTTAATGCTGTCGTCTATGCTGCACTCGATCGGTGTGGGAAATATGACTCCGGCTGGTGTAAAGATGGTCTGTGTGGACATTAATCCGGCTGTGGTGACTAAATTGAGCGATCGGGGGTCGATCGAATCTACGGGAGTTGTCACCGATGTGGGATTGTTCCTGAGTTTGTTGGTAAATCAATTGGATAAGTTGACTAGCCGCCATCATGTAACTCAATCTGTGTAGATTCGGCGGTTGAAACAATGTAGACTCGGCGGTTGAAACCGCGTCTACACAAACGCTGTAGACTCGGCGGACTCAAGAATAGAGCGCGTAGGGTGCGCCGCAGCGCACCTTACGAAATTCCTACAAATGTTGAGAGGAAAATCAATGGTACAGGAATTAATAGACCTGAGAAATTGTATTTTAGAGGGCAGAAATGAAGATGCTATCTTGATTGTCGATGAATTAGAGGGCATGAGCAAACAAGCAACTCTGCGGAATATCGGTTCTTTTTTACTAATTCTGCTAATCCACTTAATTAAAAACCAAGTAGAGCAGCGTTTAACTAATTCTTGGGCTGCTTCTATTGCTAATTCTGTCCGAGGTATTAAAAAGCTAAATCTCAAAGATAATAAAACATCTTACTATATCAATGCCGATGAGTGGGAGCTTTTCATAGAAGATGAACTAGAAGCCGCAATTCGTGAGGCTAGTAGGGAAGTGTTGGAAGGAAGGTTAAGCCGTGTTCAACTTGCTAAGAGGGTGGACAGAGAGCAAATGGTTGCGATCGCAAATCAGCTACTATCCCTGACATACACTTATGCTAGAGGAGAATTCGAGGATGCGATCGACGAATATTTATCGCAGTTACCTGGGGGTGAAGATTGGAATGTAGAGAGTTAAAAAACATTACGAGATCGTCGGTAATCTCGCCCGTAGGGTGCGCATTGCGCACCTTCCTGAGCAGATAATAATGCTGATTATTTTCGCTCAAAATGCGCCCCAATAAATTGAACTATCACCCTTTTTATCGCCGCTGGAACTTGCAGGGGATTTGATTTCTGAATTAGCTGCGGCGACGGGAGACAAATCGCTCGGTAAAGACCTAATCCGCAACTCGTTTAGCAAACCATTAATATTGTGCGGCTCAGCATCCAGAATGCTAGCTAGCGGCAGCAGATTTTGCACTGCATATTCGCCGAGTTGAGCGTTAATACTTTCTGCTAAATAGCATAGCATAATGTATCTGCTACCGCTACTGATAATATGAAATATTTTATTAAACTCGTCAAAATATTGAGTTCCCGGTATAGATGAAGCAATTTTGGTTTCACCCTTCCAAAATAAATCTACATGAATTTGACTGGCTGGCGAAACTTTAGCTTTGGCCATCCAGCTTGTATCGAGGATTGGTTCAGAGTCGTACTGGTGGAAAATCAGCCGCTTTAAACCAGAGATAAATTCCGGGGAATTTAGCGTATTTTGCCATTCTAGACACCAATCATTACTTTGAGTATTTAGGGCATTTTTGACTGCCACAGGACGTTCAATCACATCTTTTAATAAAGAAAGACTTCCGGCGGATTTGGCAAATTTTGGGGAGATTTGCTGGTGCAGTATCCGATTGGGGTCGATGTAATCTTTGCGCCAAGGTGCGTCGGGGATGAGAACTTGACAGGCGGGAGCAAGTGTGATATTAGCAGTAAGAATCGGTGGGTTTTTAACTGGGCGGCCTTCTAATGACTGTTGAGATTCTAGGCGGCTGATTACCTCGATTGCATAGTTTTTGTCTGCTGCGTTTAACGGTGTGTTGCTGTACTCGGCTGCTAATTCTTCCAGAAAATCTAGGTAATCTTGCACAACGGGCGATCGCCCTTGCCCCAAAAGCTGATAGACTTCGGAAAATGGATGAGAAACAGCTATAGTTGTGCGACGATTCCCGAAAAAAGGCACGTCATCCAAAAAAGCGTGTTTCGGCTGCCAAAACTTGCTGCTAGACTCATCCCACAGACATTGACGGCGAGCAAAACGCTGTTGAATTTGCTGGCGTTGTTCGCTGGAAATACTGCCTTTGATGAAAGTCTCATCGAGATATTTGTAAATTGCCTTGACTGATTGTAATTGTGCGTTTAAATCGTCGGATATTGTGATTTCAATTGTCATTTTCCCAAGTTTTTATTAATGTATCAAAGTGGTCAATAACTGTATTTCTATCTACAGGCATAAAACCAAGTGCTGTTTTGATTTCGGGTTTCAGCAAATCCCGCTGAGGGCGTGCAAATACGAATTTTTGGCTTGCAACTAACCGAACATCTTGAATAAAACAGACATCTTTAGCGCGATACAATCTCGGTTCAGGTATCGCAGCAGCGGGATATTGGCTTAACTTTTGAGGATTTTGCTCGACAGGAAGCCAAGGTTTATCTGCGAGTGTTTCAGCCAGTGTTTTGTTGGTGTTTCCAATTGATGTATATTTTAGGGAATCCCAATTATCGACGATGTAGTTAAAAACCGCAATCGAAGCATCGGTTACTGCGCCGGCACTTGAACGATTAGCGGTTTGAATTAGATTGTCAACACAAGCTGCAATGTCATCTGCACTCAATGTTTTTCGCATACCCAAATTCTCAAAAAAGTCGATCCACAGTGAATAATTGTCAGAGTAAAATCCCATGTCGGGAATAGCTGCTAAATTTCCGACAATGTTGCGGATTACTGGACTTTCGGGATTGTAAATTAATTCGGCAGAGCGTAATCTGCGATCGCTACAGCGTACCAAACGCGCCTTTTTCAGCTCTTCTTTGAATGAAAAAGCATCCTCTCCTGCCTTTTCTAGTTCTTTATAAGCTTCAGTGAGATGCTCTCGAATCCACGCCAGCGCGATTAACTGTTCTTCCGGGGCAAAGGACGCATACTCAGGCAACAAGCATTCGCGAATTAGTCTAGCACGATTGAGTACCGGAACTTGCAAAAGTTGGAACAGTCGCAGCCATTCTTGGTTTTTTTCTGTCCGTAACAGCCTCAATGTACCTGCAATTTCCGGCGGTTCGTATCCGCCGCCAGGAAGGTAGACATTTTCATCGTTGAGGGAAACTATTTCGTGGGAAGTTGTGGGGTATATTGGAAGTTGACGCAGTTTGTTGAGGCTATCTTGGTCGTAACTTGTTGGTTCTGAAGCTGCCAGGAAGTTGAGGAGAGATGTATAATGCTTTTGGTGGTAGGGTGGCAAACCTTCCTCGCACCGCGAAGATACTGTGTCTAGGACATCTGGGCCTGTCAGAAAATAGACTAACAGATTTTGGTGTCGTTGGGCAAATTGGGCGATCGCACTTTCAAGTTTTGCCGGTGCTTGGACAAGCGTCACCCCAAAATACTGTACAGCCTCGATGATTTCCGCTGCAATATTATCACTGCACAACAAAGGAGTGTCAAGTTTTCCTCCTTTGTAAAGCTTACCGTCATTTCCCGGAACCAGCGGAACTTTCTTCAATTCCTCGACTGTTTCTTGCGACAAATATCTGGGCGAGATATTGAAAAAATAATTGTATACGAGAGTCAACCAGTCTGTATTTGGTGGATTTACTGCATCAGCTTGCCAATCACATTCTGACTGCGTTGAATTAATGACATGAACCAATTTCCTCGCTACTTCGGTGGCATTCATCTCTGACACGCCAATCATGTTATGTGGAGGCACTACATTGGTTAAATCTTGATGCAAAAACCATTCTAGATGATTGGCAAATATCTGTCTTGCTGTATCATCTGAAATGTAAATAGTGCCTATCGGGTTGTAACCAAATACTTGTAAAGTATTATTCGCGAGAATAGCCAACGGCAAACCGCGCAAATCTCGATGATTGTCGCTGATGCAATAGCGCAGCATATTTGCAATCCACTGTCTATTTTGCAGGCTGGGTTTCGGTGCATCTTGCAACGGCACACCTAGCTGTTTGTTTTCAGTTAAGTGCTGGCGCACATTAGCCGGAGTGAATGTTGGCAACGGCAAACCTGCATCTTTAAAAGCTGCCAAAATTGAGTCGGGCAATGGCGGTTCGGGAATGTCGATATTGTCGGCACGCAGTGGTTCTAATAATTCGTCCCACGACTTTTTCGAGGGTAGATTTTTGACTCTCGGAGGTGTCACCCATCTTGTTTGTGACATCACTGATCCGCTGAATTGACGTTCAGTTACAGCGTGTTCTACAGCCGATCGCACAACTGGTCTCTGATACAATAACTGTATGACACAGCGGTGCAGTTCTTCGAGAGCTTTGCTGACAGTAATTTTGCCAACCGGCCAAAATTTGTAAAATCCCTCTGGCTGATACCTGCCGATATCTTGCACTAAATCAACAATTAAGTTAACATAAGCGTGGGACAAAACGTGCTGCGCGAGTAGTTGGTTCCAAATAGCTCTCGGTCTGTCTTTTCCAGTTTGTCCGCTGTCGCTGCTGAGGTTATCCCGCGAACTATTTAAGTTAAAAAAACCGTTGATGTGAACTGGTAGCCCAGTTTCCAGGGGAAGCGGTAAAAAACAGTAAACTTTGCCGCTAACAGGTTGAGAATTTCCCTCGGTGCTCACAGCATTAATTCTCGCAGCAGCGCCCGCCCAAGGTAATACTTTTTCTTGGCTTTCGTACATTGCTTGTATGACTTTTGCCAACTCGCCACCTTCGTCTGTGCGAATTAAACTGACTGTTCTCCAAGTTGATTTGCTATTGCGATGTTGGCTAATTGTTTCTATCTCATGGCGGTAAGAAACGGAGACTAAACCGGCGGGATTATTGCGGCACAATTCCAGCAATTTGTCTGGTGTATCGGGAATGGCATCGAGGAGTTGTTGCCGCGATTCTCGTACTTCTTGCTGGTTCTGGGTGACAATTGCGAGAATTTCTTGCCTAGTTTCTTGACTGTTGGCGGGGATTTCATAAACTCGAATTTCCTGAACTGATTTCAAAAACAGCAGCAATTCTTCACCTGAATTAATCAGTTCGTCTAGCAGTTCCTTGACGTTGGATTCGGTAAATGCTTGTTTGCGAATTTCGCTATTCTCCGCGTGTTCTGAGGTTCTTAAAGGCAAGCGAAACAAAGTGCCTTGAAAATTTGTATCTCCTAATGGCAATCCTCCCGCTGCGTAGACTTGCATAAAATCGGGATATTTTTCGTACCATTTAGCGTCGGCTAAATTCCACTCGCGTCCGGGTTCTTGTCGGGAAGTGCCGGGGATAGCTGCGCCGTGGGGATCAAAAAAGATGATGCGATCGCGCGAAACGAAGCTGGGATAATCTGTAACGTGATATATTGCATTAAACCCGACACCAAATCTACCAGTTTTCTGCAAGTCTCGCGCTTTCTCACTTTGTCCCAGGCTGCGGATGCTGTCAAAGTCTTTATCTGTAAATACGCGATCGTTGTAGACTAGCATCGCAGGCCCCATGAGCTGTATCATGCGATCGTCAGGCAATTGTTTGACCGGATGGTGGCGCCAATCCAGAGTAATTTCTACCCGCGTTGCTTTAGCGTCATCCGCATTTTGGATCAACTCCTTGATAATGCCAACGCCTTCGGGATAATCTCGGATAATCCCTCTCAAGCGGGCGATTAAGGGTTCGGATTGGTAGAAAGACTTGCCATCAAGTTCGTTGTTGCTGTAAGCCATAGATGTTCTGACGACTAAAAGCGGGAGGAATTTAAATGCGATCGCGCATCTTCACTTTCTACCTAATACTATACAAGCCAAGCGTAAATACAAGTAGGGTGCGCGCGCAGCAACCTACCAAAAGATATTCGTAATATTCCAATAAAAAACCCCAGACTCGCAAGTCTGAGGCCCGGAGTTCCTGAAAATCGTCACTTCTGACTATTGTCGCCAACGAACAGCACAACATACAAGAGGGGCGCAACCCAGCACCGCAGCTTGTGGCAGACAAAAATTGCTTCCTGACTCGCAACGCCAAAGCAATTTTTAATTCAACACTTCACGAAAGCCAAACAATTCCTCTCGTTATTTACATATCTGGGTTGATAATTGTGCTATAGGATGGGTGCCTGTCCTCGATCGCAATATAAGGAGCACCGTGAGTCCCCGTATATATTTGAGTCGGGCGGTAAATGCGGTTTGCCTCTAGCTGTTCCTTCCAGTGGGCCAACCAGCCAGCAACACGGGCGATCGCAAAAACCGGCGTAAACAAGTCGATCGGAATTCCCATTTTTCGGTAAACCAGACCCGAATAGAAATCTACATTTGCGTAAATTCCTTTATGACTCATTTTTTCCTCAACCACTGCTTCCAACTCGACAGCAATGTCGTAATAATCGTCGTGACCGAAGTTCTCAAACAACTGTTCCGCTAACCTCTGAAGAATAGTTGCTCTCGGATCTTTCACCTTGTAAACTCGGTGACCGAAACCCATGATTTTTTCCTTGTTTGCAACGCACTTCTCGACAAAAGGCCGCACATTTTCTACCGAACCAATTTGCTCCAACATATCAATCACTTCTTCATTAGCTCCCCCGTGCAGCGGCCCCGCCAAAGTGCCAACTGCTGAAGCAATTACCCCGTAAGGGTCTGTCAGCGTCGAAGCTGTTACCATTGCCGAAAATGTAGAGGCATTAATTGTATGTTCAGCGTGGAGAGTCAGACAAGTGTCAAAAATTCTAGCTAACAGCGGATCGGGCTCTTGCTCGTTGAGCATATAAAGAAAGTTAGCCGAGTAGTCCAAGTCATCCCTCGGTCGCACCGGGTCATTTCCCCGTCGCATTTGCTGGAACGCTGCTACCATTGTGGGAATCTTAGCTAGCAGCCGCACTACAGCTTCTCTAATGTATGCTGGGTTAGCCAGAGCTCTGCGGGAGTAGAACAAGCCCAGGGCGGCCGCTGAAGCTTGCAGGGCGTCCATGGGATGTCCTCTTTCAGGAAAGCATTTCATCATGTCCCGGATGCGATATTTGATCCGGCGGTGATAGCGAATTTCATGCTCGAAAGCTACTAGTTCTTCCTGAGTCGGAAGTACCCCCCAGATTAATAAATATGAAGTTTCGAGAAAGGAACTTTTCAGTGCCAGTTCCTCGATGCTAATCCCGCGATATTCCAGCAACCCTTTTTGTCCATCGACGTAGCTAATGCTGGACAAGGTGGCGGGAACACCTTCTAAACCTGGTTTGAATTCGCCGACGACCATTGCGATACCGTTTTGTGTGAGTTCAATCTACTAAAAGTACATTACCAGAAACGAAGATAGTGTCACAGTCTTGACAAATAATCATTTAATTGGGGTTCAGAAACCGGGTTTTTCAACAGACAGCCCGATCGCACCGCTGCGTATTGTCCCCCCCCTCAAATCCGGTTTCGCCGTCCCAGAATGCCGGTTTAAGAGGGCTGGCGCGTCCTGTTAATGTCGGGGCGGTTCGCTGTTTCTAGGGGAGCAAAAACTTGGGCGCAGTTAGCCAAAACATTTGGCTGCGGCCCACTGGGGAGCCGGTTTCCGGGAGGATTAAGCCGATGATACCTGCTTTTTTGAGAATCAGGGCATCTTGCGATCGAGCCCAAAGCAAAGTTTCTGCCCAGTGGCCTAAGTCTGGTTGATGGCCCACCAGGGCCAAGCTGCGGCTACCTATTTCCTGCCACTGTTTGTACCACTCCAGCCAGTTCCCGATGTCTCCTGAAGGTGCAAGGGTGGCGGATTCTTCTATTTGGGAACTCAGACCCGCTGACCGCAGGATTTGGGCGGTTTGCTGCGCCCGCAGTAGGGGACTGGTGAGAATCAGGTCAAACTGAATTTCGAGTTCGTACAGCCGTTGAGCAATTTTCCTGGTTTTACGATCGCCCTCTTTAGTCAGCGGGCGTTCTGAGTCTGTATCATATTCTTCGGGCTCGGCTGCAATACCGTGGCGGATCAGATATAAATGCACTGTGGCAGTCCTTTTTAGAGCTGTGCGATGGCTACGCCCCGGCTTACGCCTACGAACTTATGCGTGAAGTTTGGCGCGCTCGACATCTTTTGCCTATTCTACAACTGCATTGAAATCTGGCGCCGTCATCGGGTTGGCGCTTTTGTAGCGATCGCGCCCTTGTCGTTTCGCATCATATAATTCTCGATCGGCGAGGGCAACGAGTTCATCCGGTGATCTTTCCGCAGTGGGAATCACAGTTGCAATTCCCATGCTAACGGTCACGATCACGCTCACATCAGATTGCTCGTGAGGGATTGCCAAATCTCGGATTGCCTCTCGGATCGACTCAGCAACCGCGATCGCCCCTGCAGCATCCGTACTCGGCAGGATAGCAGCAAATTCTTCGCCCCCATAGCGCACAAACAAATCGGCGGAACGTTTAACCGAGGCTGCTGCGGCTTTCGCGACTTTCACCAAACAAGTATCCCCAGCTTGATGTCCGTAGAAATCGTTATATCGCTTGAAATAATCTACATCCAACATAATCAACGACAACTGTTGTTTGCCCTGCATCAGCCTGTGCCATTCCAACTGCAACCGCTCATCAAAACAGCGGCGGTTTGCTATTTGTGTTAACCCATCTGTCGTAGCAATTAATCTTTCTTTTTCCGCCCGGTGTCTGAGCATCTCCTCGGCTTGCTTGCGTTCTGTAATATCAGCAAAAGTCGCCACAACTGCATAGGGTTGAGACTGATTGAGATGGAACAGCGGTTGAGAATTAATCGAAATCCAAGTCAGGGTTCCATCCGGTTTGTGAACGCCCATCACCACATTCGATCGCGCTTCTCCCGTGCGCAGGGTGATCGTTGCCGGATGCTGTTGGCCGGGGAACGGTTTGCCATCCTCCCGAACGATTCGCCAGTCTAAATCTACGGATGTGCGCCCCATCATTTGCTCGGGGGTGAGCCCGAGAATTCTTTCGGCACTTGCATTACAGGCAGTAATTTGTCCATTTGCTAGCTGGAGTACGACACCTTCTGTCATGCTAGTAATCACAGAACGGTACCGTTCCTCGCTTTCCTGCAATTGACTCAGGAGAAAGTTTTTAGCATCAAACTCTGAAGCCAGATGCAGGCTACCCGCCAAAAACCCCGCCATCAGTTGTAAGGTATGAATATCTGACTCTGTAAAGGCACAGGGTGTAGCTGAAACAACTTTTAAGACGCCAACCCGATCGTCCTGATAGAACAAGGGAACAACCACCAGTGACCGGATACCAATGCGCTGACAGGCAGACTGATCCACCCGTGCATCGGTTTGTGAATCATCGCAAAGCATGATTTGGCCGGTCGCAATACATTTTCCCGATAAACTTGTCCCTACTTTGATCCGTAATCCAACATAGGCGCTGGCGATACCGCTGGCTGCCCGATACACCAACTCATCCCCTTCCAGCATTTCAATCACGGCCCCATCGGCACCGAGCGATTTTTGAGTTCGATCGATAATCACCGCCATCACTGCATCCAGGTTAGGATTACGAAGGGCGATTTCCTGTTGGGTAGCAATCACTATACCCAGACGCTCGAACTCTTTTTTTAACGCTGCTTCTGCTTGTTTGCGAGCAGTGATATCCTTCATAAAGCAGTGATGCCCGATCGATCGCTCCTGCCAGTCGTAGGCTGCCAACATCACCAATTGCTTGTAAAAAATCGAACCATCTTTTCGGATACCACGGGCCTCAACCTCGACTCGGCCGCCGGCTAGCATTTTTTGATAAGCCGCCCTCATCATGTCACAGTCGTCGGGATGAACTGTTGTCTGCCAATTCATACCAACCATTTCTTCAGATTGATAACCTGCTATATTCGCGTAGGCTTGATTAACGGTGATATACCGTCCGAAAATATCCAGTCGCGAGATGCCTTCGACGGCATTAGCAAGGGCTATACTCATTTCTCTGAGTTCTGTTTCGGCCTGGACAAGATCCGTAATGTCTTGGGATGTACCAAACAACCGAATGACTTGTCCCTCTGCATTGAGTTCGGCCTGTCCTCTGGCTTCGGTATGGCGCATAGAACCATTCGGGTGCAGGACTCTGAGCCGCAATAGATAAGGCTCTCCGCGAGTGAGCGTTCGTTGAACTACCAGGTGTAGCTGTTTGGCACTTTCGGGATGGTAAAGCCGCAGGTTTTCTTCATAGGTAGGTTCGCCCAGTGCCCGGTCGCGTCCCAAAATCTCAAATAGTTCGGGAGACCAGGTAATTTTACCCGTAATCGCGTCCCATTCCCAGTTACCGATGTGGGCAACCCGCTGGGCTTCTGACAACCTAATTTGACTCTTTTGCAGCGCTGTTTCTGTCTGCTGGCGGTCGGTAATGTCCTTTTCGTTCACGAGCAACATCGGGTTGCCTGTTACCGGGTCGTTGGTACACCGCACGTCCATCCCATGCCAGCGAATTCCCGCCAGAGTAATCACTTGAGCCTCCGTGCTAAATACCTCACCGGACTGAAGAACTGCCATTGCTCGCTCTGCTACCTCAGAGTCAACA
This sequence comes from Microcoleus sp. N9_A1, assembly GCF_036701795.1. Classification (NCBI taxonomy): domain Bacteria; kingdom Bacillati; phylum Cyanobacteriota; class Cyanophyceae; order Oscillatoriales; family Microcoleaceae; genus Microcoleus; species Microcoleus sp. N9_A1. The sequence continues at coordinate 30,218 of NZ_JAUBRI010000038.1, read as the reverse complement.
AAGTGACTCACAAAAGCATTATCGGTCGCAGAGCCAGGGTGCAGCGCCTCCCCGTAACACCCCAAGGCCGCCGGGTTTTGCAGCAGCGGCACACCTTCGAGGGTGTACAGCGAAACCATCAGCGTGGTGTGTCGGATTGCCTCGATCGATCGCAGGGTCTCCGGTTCGATTTGAGGAGCGGTTTCGACCTTACCCTCGACCAGGATTGCCAAACGCCCGCTATCAATCCTGATGCCAGAGCACCGACAGCCTACAGAAACAGGCTCACCGGCCGGATAAAACGTCCACTGCTCGGACAAGGTTTGGCCTTGCTCAAACTGCTGCCGATAGCTCTGCAAGCGAATCCGAGTAGACTCTGAGAACATATCCCTAAAGTTGTGGCTCGCGAGTTGCTGGCGCGTGGAAGCATCCCACAGGTACAAGGATGCTTGGTTTGCCCACCGCATTTGCCAATCCTCAATATCAAATATCCAGATCGGGTTTTGCAACAAGTCAAAGGCTTTGAGGTGGAAAATATCCCCGCTCAGGGAACAGGCAAACTCTGGTTGTAGACAATTTTGATGATGATTGACTCTGGGCGCGCTTTCTGTATTGGGATCAGTTTGATTCGGTTCTGTTTCGAGTTCCGGCGGTTGATTTGACCCCAGCACAGGGCGGTGAGATTCCAAGTGCTGCATCCTCAACCCGATGTGCATTGCAACCTGTTGCAGGATTTGAACGTCGAGAGGTTCCCACTGACGCGCACTTCGGCAGTGATGAGCAATCAACAGTCCCCAAAGCTTCGGAGATTGCTGCTGTTGGCCATCTAGCAAGATTGGCGCAACTAAATTTGCCTGAACTTGGATTCGCGAGAGCAATTCGACATCACAAGCTTGAAGATCACCAGCGTGAATATCAGAAATGGCACTCGTTTGTCCCTGGCTGTAACGATCTACCCAGGTTGCTTCCAGGCAAGGGTCATGAATCAGTTGTCCCTGGATTGGCAGCCACTGATCACCAACAGATTCAGCAAATACTACCCTATCTCTATGCGGTAGGAAGCGATAAATAATTACGCGATCAGTTTGCAGCAGCACCCTGGTTTCTTGTAGCGCACATTGCAAAATTGTCTCCAGAGCCACGAACTCGTTGATTTTAAGTGCAATTTCTGAAACTTTTTCTATGCTTTTCTCTAACGACCAAGAGAAAGTCTGTTTTGTAGACATCTCCGTGTTCCTTGTTTTTTTAAGCTATTTTCTACTATTCTAACCGGCCACTAATAAATATAATATTTTTTTTGAACTCGTAGTAATCGCTGCCTGGGCTTAGAAAAAAACTAATATTTATGTGACGAACCCAACTTTTTTTGACTGTTACAATTACTTTTTTTATGTCATTTAGTCAAGGGTTTAGGTTGTTGGGTATCTATTTTGATTCTTCTCAAGCGTTTTTTACTAATTATTATCGAAAATATCCTGCACTAACTATAACAAATTGTGATTGATTTAGCGAGAAAATAAGAAAATATCAAAAAATCAACCCTGTATAATTGTTAAAACTTAAGAATTATTGTGGATTTAGTAAACTAGATAAAACTAAATTTGCCCTGCAACCTAGTTTTTTTGAGCAAAATACTTCGTTAATCCCTTGAAAATACTTAAAATACCCGGTTTTTTTGGTGTATATTTTGGGGAAATCGGGATAAAATTGATTAGTGTTAGTCCTGGAGCAGTCAACCGGGTTTTTCAACCTTCTTACTTCGTTAAAAGTGACATCTTGCAGGATTTTCAATAAACTTTTTAGGGGCGGATTCTCCTGCCCAACCCCTACTCCCCACAAGAAAATGCAGTTGTTTTGGAACAGGCCGGAAAGCCTGTTCATGGCAGAGGTGGACTGGGCGGGATTTCCAACCCTCAATAAGAGTTAAAAAAACCAGGTTGATGAGAGTTGAAGTGCGGGCAGGACTGATTACTAAGTTGAGAGTTAGCCCGGAATGAGAAAAAAATATGGCAAAACCTGGTAGCAACGGGAGGTATAACCCAGCGGCATTCCCAGGCTGTTGCTGGAATCAAAACCGCACCTAAAAACTCCAGAGTTAATGATCGTAAACAGGATTGTCTTTAGGACTAATTAAATTCAGCAATTTTTGCTTAATCTGAGCATCGAATACTTCCCATTTGTGCTTTGCATAATCGCTATTCTCATTCCCGCCGGAAAGAAATCCCACCGGTATTTCAAAACCTCCAGCTTGACTTCTGCCGCCGCCAAAAAAGCGTCCTTGAGCATCTTGACCGAAGGCTTCTTTGATAAATTCGTCGGGGTCGAGAGTAAGTTTATTAGTTCGCAGCGAGCCAATTACTACTTCAATTTCTTCGTCTTTGTCGTGAACAATTGCGTAGACAACTGCTGTGTGTACGTTCTCCTCTGTGACTAAAAAGTCCGCTGCTTGGGGAATAGAATCCCGATCGTCATAGCGGAGGTAGCCGATGCCGGCGATCGAAAAATTGTTCTGGACGGTCCGGTGTTTGAGCGCTCGCTCGATCGCATCCATCACCCACTTAGAACGAGACGACTGCAACACCGCATTCAACAACTGCGGGTCATAAAATCGGCTCAAATAAGCCGCAGCTAAAAAGTCCTCTTCCTGAGCTTGTCTGAGGGCGATCGTATCCGATCGCAAACCGTGCATCAAAGCTGTAGCGCACTTGATGTGCAGACTGACGCTGGCGTCGAAAGCTAAAAGTCCAGCCTGTAAATACTCGGAAAAAATCGTGGCTGTAGCGCGGATTTGAGGGCGCAAATCAATAAATTCTGCCTTCATTTCCCCTTGTAAATTGTGGTGGTCGATGACGGCGGCGATCGGAACTCCTGCCGCTAAAATAAACTCGGTTAAGTTACAAGTCGTCCCTTGGTTGTCGATGAAAGCACAGCCCTGATAAACCGACAAATCTTTAGTTTTGACTGTTTCCAGCGTCCACCGCTGCAACGGCAACCCTGTCAATTTAACTAAGGCAATGTTTTCTTGGTGGCTGAGGGCGCCGGCGTAGATAATCTCGCATTGGATATCATACTGTTCGGCGATTAATTTGTAAGCCCAAGCGCTGGAAAGTGCGTCGGGATCGGGAAAGTCTTGCAATAATATTAACTGGCGATTACCTTTGTGCCGATCGAACATCTGGCGCAATTGCTCGACTTTGCGATCGTGCAATTCCTCGCGGGGACGGCCGCGATTCTCTTCGGAAGCAACTTCGGCTTTGCTGCGCCGTTTCCCTGGCGCACTCACTCCGGGTACAACCTCGCTGCTGGCCTCAAGTTCACCTTCGCGGTTGCCGGATGTTTCATCGGAATTGTTAGGGGGATGGTCTTTCATCGTTGAAAATTAACTATTTAACTATTTCAGGATTTGCGCGACATTCGATCTTAAACCCGGTTTCTTTGTAGATGCCTGTTTGTCAAAGCCCATACTTTTTACGAGAAACCGGATTTAAGAGCGTAAATTCTCTCTTTAACTTTTTACCTCATGCAGAGAGTGTGCGTTGCGAGGAAGGAAGCAATCTCAGGACTCAGAACTTCGGCAAAAAACCCCCGCGCTTGCGCTGACAGGGGTTTTAAAGGCCTATTACATATTTTTGCCATTCTTTGTGCATACCGCTCTTAACGTGTTTAGTGACTTCAAAATAAAGACCGCTGTGAGGTTTCCTCGGCGGATAGCGCAGCGGCATTCCCGCTTCTTTTGGCGTGCGGCTGCCTTTATTGACATTGCAGCGCACGCAGGCGGTGACGAGGTTTTCCCAACTGTCGCCTCCTCCGCGCGATCGGGGAATTACATGATCGAGGGTTAAATCGTCCCCCGTATAACTGCAGTATTGACAAGAGTGTGCATCCCGGTGCAAGATGTTCCGGCGGGTAAGCGGAATATCCTTATAGGGAACTCGGACATAATGCCGCAGTCGGATCACAGTTGGTAGCGGGAAGTTTGGCGCAATAAATTTCCCATTGTGTTCTACCTGTTCTGCTTTTCCTTTCAGCAACAAAACTACCGCCCTTCGCCAATTGGTGATGTTAAGGGGTTCGTAGGAGGCGTTCAGCACCAGAACATTGCCCATTGTTGATTATTAAAGAGAATATTTTTTTCGATGTTAACACAGGTTCCACTTTAGGTGGGACGACATCAGGAACAGCGAGGCGATCGCAAAAAACGGTGCAAAACCACTCCTTCACCCTATACCTTCGCGCCTGCGCCCCCTGTGGCTGCACCTATTTTCTGCCTTTTGGTGTTTGTCAGCGAGCTTTTTTCCCTGAGTTTTGGTATAGATGAGTCCAGTGTGTGCGATCCTCTCCGAGGGCTTCGCTAACGGCAAAAATTTTCAGAATAAATTTTATTTTTTTCTCTAAATGCCTAATCTTCCCGGCAACAAACAGTTTAACTTTTTAGACTATTAGTAACCTTAAATGAAAAAGCTTATTACTGCTCATGAAATTTCGGCTCTTAAAGTCAGCTTTTAGCGCGTCAATTATTGCCCTGGCTGCTCCGATTTTAGCAAACAGTCCAGCCTTTGCCCAAGCGCCTTCATTCTTCTGTGGCGCTGCTGGCGGCCGCCCCGCTACAATTGCTGTCCAACAAGGCAAAAATATTCCCGTTATTTTGTGGCTAGCTGATAACTATTTCAATGAATCAGGAGAAGATGCCATTACTCGGTGTACCAGAGTCTCAGGAATTCTCAACAACTCGCAACCGCAAGGAAGCTGGGATAATATTGTCACAGCAGGTGCATCGACCAGCGGCCAACTAATTATTTGTGCAGCTAATCCTCAAGACGGTTCCTGTAGATTATTATATCAAGTACCCAAAGGTCAAAATCCCGAACAAGCCCGGCAAGAGCTCTTAAAAAGAGTTACAAATCCTAATGTAAGTGTTTCCCCTGTTAAAGTAAATTGATAGTTATAACTCATTAGCTACGGGTAGGACATGGCAATGCTGTGTCCTACGTGCTAAAGTCATGTATCCACCCTACTTGCAGATAGTTGAAACTCTGGTAAAATACTTCGGTTGAGTGGTGAAAAAATTGCAGCTTTGCTTCAGCAGTTCTTCTAACCCTTCAACCTGCCTCAGCCAGACAGTGCCGTTGCTTCCAGCTACAGCAATTTGCTTTCCGTCTCGACTCCAACCGACACTAACAACATTCTCCTCGAACTCAAATTGAGCAACCTGCCGCCCCGCTAAATTCCACAGCCGTACAGTCTTGTCAATTCCCACTGTAGCAAGCCGTTCTCCGTCGGGACTAAAACTAATTGATTTCGCATCTAAATGCAAGGTTTGAAATTCATTCACTAATTCTTTTTTTGACAAATTCCACAGCCCGACTTTGCCGTTCAATGTTACTGTAGCAAAGCGAGGCTGCTGTTGATCTGGACTGAAACTAATCCCAATTGCCTGAACCGGCAATGTTTTTTTCAGTTGTCCCGACAAATTCCAAATTCGCACTGTAGATTTGCCGTCTAAAGTCGTTAAAAAATCGCCCCGCGGGCTAAAATTCACGCTTCTCACTAAGCCGTTGTGACCGGGAAGTTTCACGCTCGATGATATTAACTTTGGCAGTTTTGACAACTTCCAAATTGCAGCATAGCTGTCTATCCCTGCCGCCGCTAATAACTTTCCTTCGGGACTAAAACTGATGCTGGTAACAGAGCCTTGAATTCCTTTCAAAGTAGAAATACTTTTACCTGATAAATTCCATATTTTAACAGTGCTATCCCTTCCGGCAGTCGCTAAAAATTTACCGTCTGGGCTAAAATTTACCATATTAACTGACTGCTGTAAAGCTTTCCATTCAGCAATTTTTTGCCCGGAAAAGTTCCACATCCTAACTTTATCGTCTATTCCTGCGGTTGCTAAAATTTGCCTATTTGGGCTAAAAGTGACGCTGGTAACTGCACCTTTATGAGCTTGCAACTTTATCTTTCTTTGTGGAATTAATGAGCCTTTGACCTGCTGTGTTTCACTAATTTTATCGAGAATTATTTGTAAGGCTAACAGCGGTCTAGTTGCTGGGTATTGTTCTAGCTTGTGTTTGTTTTTAACCAAGGTTTTTAATTTTTTCCCCGAGGCGATCGCCCTCAGTAAAGCTTCTGATAAAGCTTCGCTATTTTCGGTCTTTTGAGAGACAGCCAACAATAAAGCATCGCTGGCATTTTGTTCGATTTCAATACTTGCTTGTGCTAGTTTAAACCGCTGGTAAGCGAGAGTTGAAAAGCCGATCGCCCCCACTAACGATGCTGCCAGTACCGCAGAACCGATGCCGATCCACTGTTTGGCTTTTTGTTTGGCAGATTTAGCTTCCATCAAAGCTTTTTCGGCATCGCAGACAGCTTTTTTGGTTTCTAGTGTAGCTGAGCGCAGCAGTTGATTTTGGTCGCTTAAAATAACTTTCTGGCTAGCAGTCAAAAATTGAAAATCTTCGTTTCTCAAACTTTTTCCGGCCGCCCAAACTAATGCTGACTGCAAATCATCCCCTCGCAACAGTTGGGAATCATCTTCACAGCTAGAATTTAGCCATAGTTTGATCGCTTCCGAGTAAGGGGAGAGTTTTTCTAATTTTTCTTCAATTAATTTTTTGTTAAATACAGCTTGATAAATAGGATTAGAAATTGTTAATTTTTCCCCGCGCTTAACGATTAATCCGCTTAATCGCAACTCCATTTGTTCGGCACTACCATCGGGGACAATTTCAGTTTGTTCTAAAATTTGCTGATACAATCCCAGTCTCCTGACAATGCGCTGGTTTTCTTTGAAAAGCCGATCGCGAATTGTGGACAAATGTTCTGGGACATCCTGAGATTCCCAATTCTCCACTATTTTCAAGCGCACTACCTTTTCAACCCACTCTTTAGAAGAGTTAATTTTATCTTTTTCCCCCTCTTGGCAACGGGCGGCTGCATCTTCCTCCCCCCCTTGGCAAGGGGGGGCTGGGGGGGGTAAATTCGGCATTAATTGTGGGTTTTCCAGCAGGAGTTTGCACAGCTTTTGAGTCAAAAAAGGCTGCCCGCCAGTCCAATACAAAACCTCTCTCAAAACTTCATGAGAGCTGTCTGTCAGCTCTGCCAACCCCGCTGCTAGCGGTTGAGCTTCTGTTTCGTCAAAACCAGTTAATTCGATCGCCTTGCCAATATTAAAAGGGGTATTGCTGCTGGCATTTTGCTCGCGGCACAAATCCGTCGGCGATGCTACACCTAAGAGGGCCCAAGTTAGGCGATCGAACTCTGAATGGTTGGCGCGTTTGTTGTAGCACGATCGAATTAGGGCTAAAAAATCGTCGGCGGGAAAATCTAGGGCGAGAATGCTGTCGATTTCGTCAATAAAAATGACAATATTGCTGGAAATGTTGGGTAAAAGGACGGTTTCGATGAATTCGCTCAATCTTTGAACCGGAGTTAAAAAATTGCGATCGCGCCACCAAGTCCGCACGTTGACAATATCGGACAGGTTAAAGTTATTTTCGAGAATGCGGAGTAACCCAGCATACCACTGTTCGGGAGTCACGCCGCGGTTGCCAATTTCCGAAATGTCGATCGCAGCACAAGCAATTCCCTCATTTCTCAGCCGCTGAATTGTCCGCACCTGCAAGCTAGATTTGCCCATTTGCCGGGAATTCAAAACATAGCAAAATTCCCCCGCCTTCAATCCGTTATAAAGATCGTCGTCGGCTTGCCGCTTCACATAATTCGGAGCGTTATTTGTGAGACTGCCGCCGACTTGATAATAACTGGGTTTCGTGGTAAAATTCATAGGATAAAATGGTAAAATCAAAAAAATATATTGGGGTCATTCGGCGGTTGAAACCGCTACTACACAAACAAAGTCCGCCTTCGCGGACTGAAGAAATGAGGCGTATTAAAGGAAACTTTTGTATGATACATTGTACCACAATACAACATGAAAACTGATTGGACTGGATATAACGACGACAAAGACAAGTTAAGAGCTGAAATTTGGTCTTTGCTGAAGCAGCAAGCCGCATCTATTGGTGATCCGTTCGGTCATATTCCCAACTTTGTCGGTGCACACTTGGCTGCCGAAAGATTGGCAACTTTACCAATATGGCAAAAAGCAAAAACGATTAAGTGCAATCCAGATTCGGCACAAATTCCGGTGCGGATGCAAGCTTTGCAAGATGGAAAAGGCCTGTATATGGCAGTACCGCGATTGACAGACGATCGCTGTTTTGTAGAGTTAACTGCTGCGGATTTGCAGAGACAAAATGTATCTATTGCCGAAAGTGCGATCGCTCGCAAAGCACTCACTTGCGGAAAATTGGTAAGTTTTGCAGAAATGGAGCCGATCGATTTAGTAATAGTCGGCTGCGTAGCAGCAGGGCCCGGCGGTGGAAGAACCGGGAAAGGTGCAGGTTTTGCCGATTTGGAATTGGCTATGTTGCAGGAATTCGGCTTAGTACAACTCGATACGCCAATTGTAACAACAGTACATCCTTTGCAAATAGTCGAAGATTTGCGTTTACCAATGCAAGCTCACGATTGGGCGCTGAATTGGATTGTTACTGCTGAGGAGGTGATTGAGACTAATACAAGTTATCCGCGTCCAATTGGCTTAAACTGGGATAGTATACGGCCGGAACAGTTGGAACAAATTCCAATTTTGCGAAAGTTGAGACAGCAATTAACCAATAACCAATAGCTTTCAATCAAAATCAAGGCAAAAGAGCATCTACAGCGATCGCCCCAATTTCTCTTCCTTCAATAATAATCGGTATGGGCTAGTTGATTATTGTCTTATTTTACTGTTTATTTAACGAACCGCGAAGGCGCGAAGGACGCAAAGTAAGAAGGAAGAAGAAGAGGAAGCAGGTAATTTCATAATATATCTACTTTGTGGTGAACACGCGCCATGCAATGAAAGCAGTAAAACCTAGATAACCAAACACGGTTATCCAATCTAGCCAATTATCGGAAGTTATCAAAAAAATATCGTTCATGGGTATCATTCACCTGATTATTAATTACATAAATTATACCAAATCCAGGTTAGTTATCCCCATCTCTCTCTTCTGGAGACTCTGCGTACTCTGCGTCCTCTGCGGTTAAATCATTCCGATGGAACCGCTATTGAGATGACGGGCTTTTTGGGGAAATTATATTAAGTTTTTTTCAGACTTGCCGTATGCTTCCTCAATAAATATAACAGTGCTTCCGCCTGTGGGGATGGCTGTAAACTGGCGTAATAATAGCGATACAAACCTCTGCAAATCAGAGATAAGCGCGTTGGGAAATCAAGGACTGAGGGGATATCGACAATCACATCATCAACTGGTGGAATATCCCCTCGCTGACAATATACGGCATAGCTAATTCGAGGCGATTTAGCCCGACTGCTGCTGTGGCTTCCCCAGTGAAAAACGTATTGATTCCAGCACGATAGAGTACCAGCTTGTGTCGGTAAAGCCCGGATATCTTCCAAGGCAAATTTAGTAGCTTTTGTCTTGAGATTTTTGATGGCTTCAGCATACTCTGGATCGCGGTTTGCCGGAATCATGTACATACATGAATTGAGGGGATTGGCCTCAGTAATTGTCACCCAGAGAGTAAGCACTGTCGGCATACCGTTGGAGTCTATAGTATTTTCGTACTCGGCGTCGCGGTGAGGATCAAATCCTTTGCCGCTGTCAGAAGTTTCTATGTAATAAACCCAAAAATTGGGAACTAGCTTGTAGCCGTTTCCCAAAATTCCTGTCAATGTTGAGTTAAAGTAACCAAATGCTTGATAGAAGACATCGTAGACGAGGGCAAACATTGTCGGAAACCCTGCTTTTCGGACATTTTCTATACAGTCGCGCATCTCCTGAATAGTAGCAGCAGGTATGACGCTAGGTGTTTGGAAATAGCCTTCTTCTCGCAGTTGCAGCCTGTACTCGTCAATTTCTGCTTTTTGGATTCCCGACACTTCTGAAAAGCCTTCAAATGGTCGATCGGAAATAGTTAAATTGGGGTTGAGATTGCGCCAGTAGTTAATATCTTCTGCTTGTGGCAGAAGTGGAATTAATTTATCTAAGTCAAGAGACTTTCTCAGAGTGACGTTTTCTTCAATCATCGATCCTATTTTACGTTGATACTGCACAAGGGAAAGCCGGAGCGATCTTTTGCGATATTTGTGCTGAGCTTTCCCCCTACTGCTGATTCTACGTCATTAACGAGCTAAAATCTCCAATTAATTAACTCCCCAATTAGTTTTAAAATATTGCCGGTACAGTTCGCACCTCGGCACGCACTCATTTCCCTGCAATTTCACCAACCCCAAACTATCTAATTTAAACGCCTGCATCGCCTTTAATTGCACCGGAGAATCCGCCGCCACAATCTCTCTCATCCCCTGCGCTAACTCTGGATATTCTTCTAAATTCCACAATTGGCGGCGCAAATGGTCGCTGTAAATTCCCGCATCTGCGATCGCAGTTTCTTTTAATTCATCTAGGGTCAAATCCGATCGCGAAATGTGATATAATGCAACTCGCACTAAATACGGATGCCCGCCGACAATTGCCATCAATTTTTCTATTTCTGCCTCCGACCAATTCAAGTTATGGCGCGCTGCTAAATCTTGTATTTGCGGAGAGTTGAATTCGGGCAAATCTACGGGCAGTCCGACGTTGAAAGGCGATTGATTGATGTTCATCGGGATGTAAACTTCGGTGGAGTGAACTACAATTAATCGCAGTTTTTTCCAGATGTCGCGCCGCTTCGATTCTTCGTGCCACGCCCGCAGCAGTCCTAAAAAGTCTTCGGCAATGTCGGGATATTGGAAAACGCGATCGATCTCGTCTAATCCTAAAATTAAAGGACTGTCGATTTGCGGTAAAATGTATTTTTCAAAGTAATCTTTGCAGTTGACTTTGCTGCCAAAAATCTCGTCCCAATAATCGTCTAATTGATTGGGTAAGTGCAACTCGCGGCCGACGTAAGCGCAAAACCACTTTAAGAATTTATCTAAGTTGGCAAATACGGCTTTATCTACTAACTGAAAAGTTAGTGGCACGGTGCAATAGCCTTGACGAGCTCCGTGATGCAAAATTCTTGCCATCAAGGAAGTTTTGCCCATTTGTCTTGGTGCTTTAATCCTAATTAACGCGCTGGGCTGCACAATAGTTTGATAGCAGCGTTCTTCGATGGGCTGGCGTTCTACATAAAATTGAGAAGCGACATCGACTTGTCCTCCCGGCAATTCAGGTTCGGCGCCGGGTAGAGGTATTTCGTCGTTGCTAATTTCTAATAGCTGTTTTTGTGTTAAATCTTCTGTTTCTTCTATGACTGGTGCGGGAGTTTCTGCTAGCAAGTTCAGAACTTCTTCGATAATAATTGGAGTGTCTGCTGTAGCTTTCCATTCCCTCTGTTTGATGCGGTACAGATAGCCCCGCAAGTCGTGATTTAGAGGCGCATTCAGCGGAAAACCGACGCGGATGGGGAGAATTATTGGTTTCTTGTCAGGGCGGGAGTCTTGCAGTTCTTTTGCTTGCTGAACTTGATATGTTAGTAGTTCGCTTTGGTTTCCCGTTGGCGGCAACAGTAGCAGCAAATAATCGCATTCTTGGAGGAAGAAATTAATTCTATCGAACCAATTATCTCCCAATCTAATGTTATTTTCTGCTGTAAAAACTGTATGACCGATCGCGCTTAAGGCTATTTCTAACTGTTTTCCTAACTCGCGATCTGGTTCGGCGCTGCGATAACTGACAAATACTTTAACAATTCTGCTGCTGGTGGCTGTTTCTTCCGCTACCGGCGAATTGTCCAGCTCGTCTAAATTTTCCGGTTCCTCAAGTTTAGCCGATCGATGGTCGCTAGCAGCCAGAGTCATTTCAAAAGCCGCGAACAACTGGCGAATTTTACTCAAATCCGCACCTTCTCTACCCTGCTTAATTTTGCTGACTGTATCGATACCAACGCCAGACTCGGCCTCGATTTCAGTCAGAGTACCTTTAATGTTATATCGGTCAGACCATTCTTGGAGCGCCTCGTTAAGTTTCTTTAAGCCAGAGGCAGTGAGAATGCGACCGCGATCGCGTTTTGACTTGAGCACTTCGCTTGCAGTGAAAGGGGAACGAATCTAGAAATTTTAACGCCTTAAGTTCCTATTTTGGGGGATTTTAAGGAAGATAATCAGCCAGCCGGAATTTAAGGAATTTTACTTGGGGAGGTTTTTTTAGCGATCGACTCCTCAAACTCTGTCCTGATAACGGCTTCAACAGTTGAATATATTTTAGGATAAAAAGTTTTTCTTAACTCCCCAATCTCCGCCACTAATCACCACTTAACTTTTTAGAGTAGATACACCAAGCAAAAAAGGAGCAGCCAAATGAGCAAAATCTTACACAGACTGGCAATGGCCGCTTTGGGAACCGCCGCCATTTTTACAATTAATACACTTAATAATTTAACAGAAGCATCAGCCGCTGGTAAATTTGACCAACCAGAAATTTATCAAAACACAATTTTTCCACTTGGCGTACCGGGGCAGTCCCATAAATAGGGCAATTCATTGATTGATTGATTTAATTAAATTAAGGAGAAATTATGAAGTCTACACTGTGTTCGCCACAACCTATAGCTACCAAATCTGACTCGGTTGACGCTGATGCGATCGATGCCTGCACTGCACTTGCATGGGTTGAATTGGTAGCATTAGACGCCAGCGCTCTCACGGGGGACGATTGGCTGGCTTTGTGCGATGATATAGATGACGGGGAAATCTACCGCTGCTGGTTTTTGTGGCGCGATCGCGAAGTTAGCGGTAATTGGGAAGCTTACGATCCTTTGAGCGATCGCCGATTTGTTGCTAAAGGAAAAGTTTTTCTCAAAGCCGCGATCGACTCTTTTGAAGATGCTAGAAATCGAGAAGTCGCCTAACTTAAATTCATCTCAGGTGAATAAAATTTGTGCCTACAAAACAAGAATTTTGCCAAGAGAATCCGCCAGTGTACAAAGTTTTGTCTGCCTGCGCGAGACTGGAAGAAAAAGGGGTAATAGAACCAGATTTGAGATCAGTAGACCTCTTGCAAAAATCCTTTTCATCAATTGATGGGACGGGCTCTCCGGCCCATCCCACAAGAGTTATTTTTTCTTGTGGGATGGGCCGGAGAGCCCGTCCTAATTATTTTTGCAAGAGGTCTAGTGCCGGAAACGGAATACTCTCAAAGAAAAGAAAAAAAAATACGGCTGCGGGCAAGAGTTGACTGTATGATGCTAGGTGCTTCATCTCAAAAGCTGTTGATAAGGTTTTTCCAGCCGCTTTCTCGTTGCAGCCGTTAAACTCTTTCTCTTTAAACATGACTCCTAAACTGCGATGGCTGTTGCCGGCCGCCCTTAGTCTTTTCTCGATCGCCCTGCCCGCAAAAGCTGATACACTAACATCTTGGCACTTCGATCCCAAAGGCAACCAACTCAATTTAACCACAGATTCAGGAGTTCAGCCGGAAGTCAAACTAATCGCCAATCCCACCCGCTTAGTAATTGATTTACCGGGAATAGTCTTGGAGTATCCTGAAAGTCCTCAAAGCTACAACTCAGCTATCCAACAAATTAGAGTCGGACAGTTTGACACCGGAACTACCAGGTTAGTGATACAATTAACTCCCGGTTATAAGTTAGACCCCCAAAAAGTCCGAGTCATTAGAGAATCTGCCACGCGCTGGTCATTTCAGTTGCCAAATCCCGAGCAAATAGCCGGCAACGAGTCTTTTATACCCACAGCTATTACCCGCATAGAACAAGCAGCAGGTCAAGTTACGCCCACTGTTTCGCCGGGAAATCAGAGAAACTATTCGGCTGATTTGGGGCTGTCAACAGGCTCGGAAATGATAGCCATCAAGCCTCAAATCGAAAGTGCGATCGAACAGTATAGATCCCTGAGCGCCGGAATGTTTTTTCTGGATTTAGATACAGGAAACTATTTGGATATCAAGGGCGATCGAGTATTTCCGGCCGCGAGTACCATCAAGTTACCAATTCTGATTGCTTTTTATCAAGATGTAGACGCAGGCAAAGTTAGCCTAGACGAAACATTAGTTATGAAGTCCGACTTAGTTGCCAGCGGCTCTGGAACTATGCAAGACGAACCAGATGGAACTCGGTTTAGCATCAGAGAAACCGTAGATAAAATGATTACCATCAGCGACAATACAGCCACCAACATGATTATTGAACGTTTGGGGGGAATTGCTAAACTCAACGAGCGTTTTCGCAGTTGGGGATTAACTGATACGAGAATTCGCAATTGGTTGGGAGATTTTCAAGGAACAAATACAACAAGTTCTGTGGATATGGTAAAGCTGCTGGCGATGCTGTCTCGCGATAAATTAGTTTCTGAATCGAGTCGGGAACAAGCTTTAGAATTATTGCGGCACACAACAACTAGAACGCTGTTACCTTCGGGTTTAGGCCCCGGCGCAGTTATTGCTGACAAAACCGGAGATATCGGCTTTGTGGTTGGCGATGCGGGAATTATTGATATGCCCAACGGTAAGCGTTATTTAGCTGCAATCTTTGTTAAACGTCCTTACAATGACCCGATTGTCAGAGATTTTGTCCGTCGAATTTCGCGCATTGTTTACAATTATTTAGACCAACCTGCGGCGAGAGTACCGGATAATTTGCGTTGATCTGAGATGTTGCACCAATGTCAATCAGCCTTTTGAACGGGCTCTGGGGCCCCTTCCACAAGAAAATCTACTCTTTGTGGAACAGGCATCTTGCCTGTTCTTGAGAAGCAATATCTCAGGTTGATCAGACAATTCGGCGATTGAAATCGCTACTAAACAAACAAAGTCCGCCTTCGCGGACTTGAAGAGAAGATTTTTAATTACTAATGACTATTCTTTGCGCTCGATTGCTACAGTCAAATGAGCCGCAACTGCCCCCACTGTAGCAAGTACAGCAGCAATTGGAAAGACTACTGAGCCGGCAACGCCGCCTACCAATCCAGCCATCAGCGGAATGTCGGCCAAAGTCCGCCCTTGCGGGTTTTTGATGACAAGGCGGCGGAGTTTTCCTTGCTGAATTAGTTCTTTGACTTTACCAATTAGGCTGTCGCCACTAATCTTAAATTCTTCCACTCTGACTTTTTCCTCTGTTACAAATTCTGAGGCGAATACATGAGTTTCAACTGTTGGGTTGGCTGAATTTTCGGCCGCTGCTGTTTCGTCTTGTAGAATTGTTACTTGTTGTTCTAGTTGTGAGTTCATTTTGTGTAAGGGCGGGTGAAAACCAGCCGTTTAATTTCTATACTCTTATCTTCGGCGATCGCACTTGGGAATGACAGGCAAGGAAACCCTACAATTTGCATTCGTACTTTCCACCCCTGCTTTTTTACTCAAAACTTTATTTTTGTGGCGTTAAATCAGGGCGGGTTTATGTATTCCTAAAGATAGAGAAGATATTGTTCAAACAACCCATCTCCAGATACAAGTAAGGTGCGTACTGCCAGCTATGCCAAGGTGGCGGCTGTCTGTTGAATCTTTAAGTTGAACACCAAGCGGCGATCGCTTGCACTAACCAACCAAGCCCATCATTTTGCTTGTTGGGAAATTTTCTTTTTCTGTGACATTCGTCGTCTTCAAGTTCTGACAAAGCTTCAATACAATTAATCTTTAGCTCGTCCTCTGGCAAAATCTTCATGGCTTCGTGAGTAATGCCATATTCATCGCCGATCGTAATAGTGTGTCTTATGATCTAATAACTGTTCCCACGCCAAAGGAGGAGAAAAAAGAGCGAGGAAATTAAGGCGCGATCGAGTAGTGGCACTATTTTTGCGGATCTAGGGCTGCCAAATTCTTCATAATTATTGATTAAAGCGGAACTTTTCGCCAAATTAGTTCACTAACTACAGTACAAAAATTGACCCAGATTGAAGCAGCAAAACGCCTGGGAATCGATCGCTCTAAAATCACTGATTTGCTGCGTGGCAAACTATTTGAGTTTTCAAGCGATCGCCTATTCCGGTTCTTAAACGCGCTTGGTAGTGATGTGGAGATTCGGGTGATCGCAAAACCTGAATCTGATTCTCAGGCTAAGACAAGAGTGATTGTTATCTAGGTGCGATCTAGTGAGGGTTTGCAATTTGTTAGCCTACTCGCTACTGACGGCTATATTCTGTATTTCTTCTTCTCAATGTAATCATCAATATTATTTAGCAGATGAGTCAGATATTTAACCAATTTATTTTTGTCATCAACTAACTTGCTCCAAAGTATTTGACTCGAAGCATCAGAAAACGAAACATTTCCATGTGCCAAATCACATCGAATCTTAACCACAAAATTCAGAATGTCATCTATTTCTCTACTCGCAACTCCTAAATTTCCAAAGAAGCCATACATATCTATGAGTTCCTTGATAGTTTTAGCATCCAAATTTCCCGATATGGGAATATTAGATGGATCTAACAAAACCATCTCATCCTCCAAAACCGATTTAATTAATTCCTGAAGATTGTCAGCTACGTTATCCTTTTTGATATATGAGTCTCTGAAACTTTTACTTTTATCGTTCAGCAACCACAATCTCTTTATTTTCGGACTTAAATCTTTATAAGTTAATTGCTCGACTAAAATAACATCATGAATGGCAGTTATACCATTTCTAACAGAGGATTCGACAAGGTTGTATAATAGCAGGTAACAATGAGACTGCAAGATTTTTTTAATCTCGCTATCAACAATATATTCACCTGATGGGAAGATGATTGATTTAGAAGATAATGCACCAATTTGTTCAATTTTATCTACTAATTCAAAATATTTCTGGATTTATGCCACTCGCCTGTTAAAGTCTTTAATGAACTCTTTCATAGGCTTTGATTTAAAAGCTTATCCTTAGCACAGTCAATTCTTGGTTTCATACTCTCAGGGTTATGAGTTTGGTAGCAGACTATTAGAATTAGGAGCTAGATCGAGATTACTGGTGTTGATGCGATAGAAAATATCATTCCTTACTTTTTCATCAGCTTTGTCTGAGAGAATTATCATTCTAAGCGAAGTATATTTAAACTTTCTTTGGCGTGAGGGTGCAAGATCCTTAAAATAGGAACCATTTAGAGAATCTAATGTTTGGAGATTACTCAATTGCAACTGATTTGTCATGAAAGCTGCAAGAGTCCTCACCCTCTGAGAGCCATCCACAATTTCTAGTCTTCCAGTTTCATAGATTTCTACGACAATCATGGCAGGAATAGGAACACCAATAATAATGGATTCAATGAATCGAGATTGATGATTAATATCCCATCTCAAGTTTATTTGATATTCAGGGATATAAATCTCACTGAAATCATCGTCATCTTTTTCTAGGTATTTATCGACTATGAATTCGATGGTGTATTCTGTGGTATGGTAGTCAATCTTTTGCCTTATTTCGTCAATCTGCTCTTCGGCGATATTGATGATGTCTTGCCTAATTGCTTGAGACATAAGCACCTGCGTCTATAATAACAAGGACATAAAAAGATACTTCAACACAAGTTGGTATCTATATTATAGTACATTGGCAGGCATGGGCGATCGCGGTTTTCATTAAGCTTTCTTACTTTATAATAAATTTTTGGTAAATTAATAACTCCATTGATTGAGAACAACAAACTGATTTTTTAGGTCATACTCTGCTGTCTCTAAATTATCAATTGCCTTCACTATCGCCTGATAACTCATATTCTTAGAAGCTTCAGAATCTTGATAAACTGCCAAAATTCCTGAATGTTCTGGGTTCGCTTGATGTAATTCCTGAAAGTCATCACAATTGCGTGTCAGCACGACTCTCTCATTTTCTCTGGCAGCCTGTAACACGACTGAATCTGGACGATTCATTAAATCCAATGTATTAACTGTCGCTACATCGTGACCGGCTGCCTGAAGAAGATTAACTAAATACTTTGCTTGAGAATCTTCGTCAAGCAGCATTCGTAGGCTCAAGTTGGACTCCTTTTACTTCTAATCGATAGCGTTCCTCCTCTGCTTCTAATTTTAAAAGTTCTTGATTATTCTCACAGTAATCAATCACCTCATAGATAGCATCAAGTGGTAAATCCCAATTTTCGGATGCTTGTTCCGATGACATATGATTAGCAGTCATGTCTCGCCAAATAGTCGATGCCAGTAATTTATGTCCTTTAATATAAAGTTGTTTTCGCCAAGGATGAGGACGTGCAATTAAATATTGCCAATTCTCGATTTCTGGTGTAGTTTGGAGCGATTGAACGATCGCACTTAGCAGGGCAAGGCGATCGCTGACTGAGAGTTGACAAGCTTTTTCTTTAAGCTGTTGCAATGACATATAAAAATGCTCCAACAAAGGTTGGTATCTGAATTATAGTACAAATGTCGTTTTACTGACAACTACTCGTAGCGTAGCTTCTTAGATTTAATCACCTTACTTACATCATCGTGCTTTTGCCCCTCAATAATATCCTTGAGATGAATTTGTCCATTAATGTATTGAACGTGGATACGCCAGCCTGAGACTTTATCGATATCAGCACGATAAATTGCCTGCTTCACACCCTTTACTTTGTGCAGTCTCGTCTTTGGAAATTTTCTCGTTCTGTGACATTCGTTGTCTTCAAGTTCTGCCAAAGCTTCAAGAAAACAAATCTTTAGCTCGTCATCTGGCAAAATCTTCATCGCTTCGTGAATAATGCCATATTCATCGCAGAGCGTAATAGTCTGTGCCATAAATAAGCTTACGAGATTTGGGCAGTTTCTAGATTGTGGTGAAGCATATCTTGATATAAAGACTCTGCTACACCTTGATATGCTTTATATAGTTCATCGTCTTTGACTACTCGAAAAAGAGTAAAAATAACTTGCCCAAAAATTGGATCTTCGTCAACTGCCCAAATTACTGTTAATGTTCGAGAAACCTTTAGTGTGTACAGTGAAGATTCGTAACCATTAAGATTTGTCGGTAAGCTAAGGGGATGTAGCTTACGATAGACATCAGCTTTTTGAGTTGGGAAGAGGCTGGCGCAATCGTTAATTTTTTTAATCGCTGCTGCTTTTTCATCTTCACTCAACTTAGCAATATCTTTCTCAAATCCCCTTGTTGACTCAATTAAAACATCCACGTTACGAACCGCCAGTCTGATTAACTCTATTATAGCGCTGTTACGATTCAAGCTCTAATAGAAACTAATTACCCTGTCTGCTGAACTGGTAGATCTTTTAATTTTATCTTGAGGAGCCGATGTTTGATGTTTTGAAGCGATACACCTCTCTCACTATAAACTTGTAATGCTGTGACCTGTAAAGCTTCCTCTGTGCTACCACTGGCAAAAGCTCGGACTCGCTCAAGTGCTACTGAAGCATCATGAAACAACTTAATCACTTCATCATGGGAGATATAAGAAGTTTCATCAATATGAGGAATTGACAATCTGTGTATAGAAGTGCGTGGAGAAATTACAACAGTGAAGCACGGTACAAATGAGGGAATTAGCTGATCCGATCTCACTCGCTCTTCGTGCCTGCGTAATTGGGTAACTGTCTCTAGAGAAATTCCACTATCAGGGCTTTCGTTAGTTTTTGCCTCAAACACAAACGCACACCAGCTATCAAAAATCCATAGTCCATCAGGAGCACCGTCATCCGTCCACTGGTGAGTATTGGCACCCAGCATTTGTCCAAGTGAATTTAAACCACTCTCGAAGATTTTAGCCTCCTTATTTTCGATGTTGTTTTGAACCTTAGATACTTGCTTTGCATAGTTCCCGCCTACAATCTTCCACTTTTGTAGCAAACTGAAGATTCTTGAGAACCACTCTTGTGTAGGCAAAGTTTTATGAGTATTGTCTACATCCTGTCCTGAAAGCAGAGAACGCAATTTGTCAATCCAAGTAATATTTTGTGAAGTAGCTGAGGCTTTTTGTAAATTTGAAATAGCCACTAATTTAAAGCTATCATTCTTAGAGTGATACCAAGCTAAGAAGGCAGAAGTTGCAGCTTGATGATACCAGAAGGCTCGATAGGGTTTAAGGTCTTCTCCGCCTGCTAAAGATTCTAACACCTTAGTAGCCCAGTTTAGAGCATCTTCATGTTGTCCCTTCCATGAGGCGTAGACATGATCGAGTTCGTAAGGCATCGATTTCTTAAGAGCTTCTGCTGTAGAGTCTGGAATTTTTGAACAAGAATCACGCCGATTACGTATATCTTTTTCTGCTTCTTGCCAATCTGGTAAACGTTTCAAAAGCGTTTCCGCAAGTTCCACAAAGTCTGCTGTTTCATGGTCGTTAGAATTGTCTAGCCCAAACGCAATTTCGGCTTGAAGTTCAGGATGTATACCTTGAGTAAAAGAAGTAGTACAGCATCGCTGTGTCAACTTGTCTCCCAGCACTACTACTACCGAGTAATCACTCTCGTCGCGTGTACACCTACCCAATGCTTGAGTAATTCTGGTGCGAATGCGGTTATGTAGCTGAGAAGAAGCACCAAGCCCAGTTCGGATATACATTTCTTGTAGCCCTGAAGCTGATGGCTCTCCATCCAGGATCATGAATCTGCAATCATCACCTGGTAAATCAATTCCATCATAACGAGTAGCCAAAAGTAGTACAGATAGTTTTGGGCTTTTGGTAAATGCCTCCAAATTCTGTTCAATTTGACCAGACTTAATAAGTGTGTGTGACTTCGGCAACTTCTCCTCCCATCCCTCAAGTGTTTTGTTGTCCGGGACAAGGACAAGAGCACGGTCAACCTCCTTGAGCATTGCAATTGCCGTATCCATTGGTTTCTGATTACCCGATAGACATGGAAATAGAATTAGTCGTCTTCCTGTACTTCTTCTATGCCATTCTTCGGGTATTGGTAACCGAGCAATTTTTTTAACGCCGAATACTCTCTCTATATCTCCGTCCTCTCCTAACGTAGCTGACATATAGATACGTTGTTTTGCCTCTGAAAATGGTGGATGAGTTTGAGTAGGCGGAATTAGAGGGCGAATCTCAATATTCCTGGGAGATATGTAAAGTGAGCAAGCTTCGAGATGAGACGATAATAAGCCCCATGAATATTTTAGATCATCATATTCAGACGATACAAACCCTCCAATTATTTGAGCAATCTGATTGATATATCTATGAGAAGCAATCGTAGAAATCAAATCTACTGAATGTTCGTCAAACCGACTACTTCCACCTGTTTCAATTTTGTGCTTCATGTAGTCAGGAATGACTGACTCAAGTGCTCGATATATAGACATATACAGATTGTTATGCTTCGCACGACTAATAGAAAGTGTCCAGAGGTCGGCAATGTAGTTATCGGCTGCATGTGCGTCATCACAAATAATTACTTCAGGATTATTAATACGAGGATTAGTGTTAAATACTCCACTGTATGTAGTCAAAGCAATTGCTTTACCTTGCTGATATTCATAAAATAATACTGGATTATATTCGCTTTGAGAACCAACAAGTAAAGCAGTTTTTATGCCATATCGACGAGCTTGTTCGTTAACCTGAAAGCAAAGCTGCTTAGTTGGACATAAGAATACGATGCGCTCTTTAAAAGCTCGCCGACGATACTCGGCAATAAGAAGACCAACTAAAGTTTTGCCTGTACCTGTAGGTAACTCAATCGCTAAGTCCTTACTCTGAAGATGGTTCTGATAGTATCCTTCAAGAACTTTATCTTGGTGAGAATACAAATACTTTACCGATGGGTCACGCTCAAGATCCCGAAACATGAGTACAATAGACTCTGGTTTAGGGGCTTCGGATGTTGATGTGCGGAACTTAACCATTGAATTCCCTGTATTCAGTAATTTATAGACATTTTACCGCCTACGGTTTTTGTTTGTCAATCCCGGCTCCCGATCGCCATTCACCCAAAATCAACCCATAAAACCTGGTTTATTATACTGCTGCATCAGTACAATAACCTGTCTAGATGTCAAATACTGCAAATAGCTTCTTTATGTCTAACTCCGCTCCCTCTGATCCGCCATCAGCATCTCCTATTCTTAACATTTATTAAGATTTAGATACTCATAAAAATCCAGTTCGCCCTTGTCTTGAAGAAGTTTCATCGGAACGATAGATCATATCCATGCAACCGGAAGCGATCGAACTTGCGTTAAACTAAGTTAGGTAAACGATCTTATATACTCATGACTATTTTTACTCTGCGATCGATCAAAAAAGACTTCGGCATCAAGGAACTCTTGACAGATGCCAGCTTCAGCCTCGATGAAGGCGATAAAGTCGGACTCATCGGCACCAACGGTTCCGGGAAATCCACCCTGCTGAAAATGATTGCCGGTATGGAGTCGATCGACTCTGGCGATCGCTGGGTCAATCCAGGGTCTACAATTGTCTATCTCCCGCAACAGCCGGATTTAGACGAAAATCATACGGTTTTAGAGCAAGTATTTGCCGACAGCGGCGAACAAATGGCTTTAGTGCGCGAATACGAGGAAATTTCCGATCAATTGTCCCACGGCAAAGGCGATACAGACAAGTTGATGGCGCGTTTGTCTGCGGTGTCCGAACGCATTGATCAGGTGGATGCGTGGGATTTGGAAACCAAGGCGAAACTGATTTTGACTAAGTTGGGAATTGAGGATTTTGATGCAAAAATTGCCGATTTGTCCGGTGGCTACCGCAAGCGAATTGCTTTAGCAACGGCTTTACTTTCCGAGCCCGATGTGCTGTTGATGGATGAACCGACAAACCACTTGGATGCGCTGTCTGTCGAGTGGTTGCAGAACTATTTGAACGGCTATCGCGGTGCACTGCTGCTGATTACGCACGATCGCTATTTTCTCGATCGCGTTACCAATCGCATCCTGGAGATCGATCGCGGCGACCTTTACAATTATGCTGGCAATTACGCTTATTACTTGGAGAAAAAAGCCCTAGCTGAAGAATCCGCAGCCAGCACTCAGCGCAAATTTTCGGGAGTATTGCGGCGCGAGTTAGAATGGCTCAAAAAAGGGCCAAAGGCTCGCAGTACCAAGCAAAAAGCCCGGATCGATCGCATTAAAGATATGCGAGCAGAGGAATTCAAAACAGCCAACGGTAAAGTCGAAATTGCCACAGCGGGCCGCCGGATTGGTAAGAAGGTGATTGAGTTACTGAATATCAGTAAAGCTTACGACGATCGCACTTTAATTAAAGATTTTACCTACAATTTCACTCCCGAAGACCGGATTGGAATTATTGGCTGCAACGGTGCGGGAAAATCGACGCTGATGGATATCATCACCGGACGAATTCAGCCGGATTCGGGTACTGTCGAAATTGGCACAACCATTCATATCGGTTATTTTGACCAGCATTCAGAGGATTTGACACCGAATGAAGACCAGCGAGTTATTGAATACTTGAAAAGTGTGGCGGAGTTGGTGCAAACGGCGGACGGGGAAATCATTACCGCTTCTCAAATGTTGGAAAAGTTTCTGTTTCCGCCGAACCAACAGTATGCGCCGATTAACAAACTTTCGGGCGGGGAAAAGCGCCGATTATTTCTGTTGAAAGTGCTGATGAGCGCACCCAACGTGCTGATTTTGGACGAACCGACAAACGACTTGGACGTGCAAACTCTGGCGGTTTTGGAGGATTATCTCGAAGATTTTAACGGCTGCGTGATTGTGGTGTCGCACGATCGCTATTTTCTCGATCGCACGATCGACATGGTTTTCGCCTTGGAACCAGGAGGCAATTTGCGTTTGTATCCCGGCAATTACTCGGTGTATTTGGACTATAAAAAAGCCGAAGAAGCCAAGGAAGTGCAAGAACAAAAAGAAAAAGAAAAACTTGCACGCACCGCAGCATCTAACAACTCAAAACCCAAAGCTGTTACTTCAAAATCTACCAAAGTTTCGTTTAATGATAAGCGGGAATACGAGCAGTTAGAGACTAAAATTCCGCAGTTGGAAGCTGAGAAAGCAGAGATTGAGAAGATTTTGTCTAACAATGCTCCGAGCGGGTTTGCTGAGGTGAAGAAATTATCCGATCGTTTGGCGAAATTGACTCAAGAGATCGATCGGGCGACTGAGCGCTGGTTGGAATTGGCGGAACTGGTGAGTTAATTTTAGTTGTCTGAGTGTTGTGTTCAGCTCCTGTTAACAATGACAGGAGCTAGAGGAATTACAAGTGAAAAAAGCCCATGCTGAAACGAATATATATTAACAATTTTCGCTGTTTGGTAAACTTTGAACTGCATTTTGATGCAATTAATCTATTTCTCGGTGCTAACGGCTCGGGTAAATCAACAGTTTTTGAGGTGTTGCAGAAAATCCAAGCATTGGTTAGCGGCGACAGTAAGGTAGAAGGAATTTTCAAACCAGCGGACTGCACCCGCTGGCAAACCTCACAAATTCAGCGTTTCGAGCTAGAAATTCTCGGTAATGGCGGCTGCTACACATATCAATTACAAATCGATGACTATAGAGATAAATGTCGTGTTAGGTACGAGAGTCTGCTCTTTGATAACCAGCCTTTACTACAATTTGAATTCGGCGAAGTTCAACTCTATCGAGATGATTATTCACCGGGCCCGAAATACCAGTTTGACTGGTCGCAATCTATTCTGCCTTCATTAATGCCAAGAAACGACAACACGAAGTTAACTTGGTTTAGAGAACGGATGGCGCGATTTATCATCGTGCAAGTTGTTCCCAGCTTGATGGTCGATGAAAGCAGCCAAGAACAAATGCGTTTGACTCCTAAAATGGAAAATTTTGTTTCTTGGTATCGCTACTTATCTGAAGATCAAGGTAAAGTTGCGGAAATTGGCATAATTTTAAGAGAGGTTTTGGATGGATTCACAAATTTCAAGTTTGAGCGAGTCAGCGAAGATAATTTAGTGTTAAAACTGCGGTTTTCAGGAGAAACCGATAACAGCAAGCCAATTGAATATCGTCTCAGAGAATTGTCGGATGGACAAAAAACATTGGTGGCTTTATACGCGCTGATTTACGGCTGCAAATCTGAAGATTATACCTTGTGGATTGATGAACCGGAAAATTTTTTAGCATTGCCAAAAATTCAACCCTGGCTGATTGAGATTTATGACCTTTGTAGCGAAGGGAAACTTCAAGCATTACTAATTTCTCACCATCCTGAATTAATTAACTACCTTTTGGCTTCACCGATTGGCTATTGGTTTGAGCGTCAAAGCAATGCTGCTGTTCGAGTCAAACGAATTAGCAGTGAAGTAGCTGAAAATTCTGGATTGCCAGTTTCTGAACTAATTGCACGGGGATGGTTGAATGAGTCAGCGTAAAGTTCAGATTGTCATTCTCTGCGAGGACAGACAGCAGGAGGTTTTTGCGCGTTATTTTCTAAAAAAACGAGGTTTTACAGGTCTATTTCGGGCTAAAATTTGTCCGAAAGGTAGCCAATCAGGAGAACAATATGTACGCAGTCAGTATCCGGTGGAAGTGAAAGCTTATCGACAGAAGAAAAACCGGGTGTCGATTGGATTAGTCGTGTTAATTGATGCAGATACGGGTACCCTCGAAGCAAGACTCAATCAGTTAGCTAGTGTCCTTGATGAAAATGATCTGGAAAATAGGCGATCGAATGAAGCGATCGCGATTTTTGTTGCTAAGCGCAATATTGAGACTTGGATACACTATTTGCAGGGAGAAACCGTGAATGAGGAGACTGTTTATGCAAAATTTGAGAATAATGAGGCTGTTTGCAAAACCGCTGTTGAGGATTTAGCCGATCGATATTATTCTCAGAGCTTACCAGAAGATGCGCCGCGATCGCTTCAGGCAGCTTGTGAGGAATTACAGCGGTTGTTACCACTTGTGGATCCATGAGTTATGAAAAAATTTGGAATTTGTGATTATTTTTAACCAAACAGACCAACAAATTTAAAACTGGTAAAAGTCTGAAATTCTTTTCAACGCTGCAATGCAAGCGGACACAGCGGCAAAAACCCGCTTTTTTTGTGAGATCCTCAAGTAAAGCTTTGTGTCAAAAACTGTGAATGCCCGGAGGGTGGGGTTGACAAAAGCAGTAGAACGTGCATTAAAAGTCAGGGTAAGCGAGTAAGACTGGCAGCAGAAAGCAGGGGCGAAAAAAGCCCAAAAGTAAGTACAACAAAAGTCGATCGGGCAAAGTAAGTTGGCTGAACACTAAAAATATGGTGATGGGTGAGATACAATTGACCTGTTCTTAACCAAGAATTGGTTAACATCACAAGTATCCTGTAGAAGTCTGATAGTTGAGAATCTCAGGGTTGTCGAGGAGCGGGAGCAAACAGAAAACTATGCCTCAAAAAGTAATCGCCGAACAGATGTCTTTGGAATCAGCGTCAGAGCCGATCGCCGTGGTGGCGACAGTGGAAACAGTGCCAGCCGAAGCAGTGGCAGTAGAGTCCTACGCCGATCGGTTGATGGATGAACTGTTTGAAGGAGTCGATCGAGCATTCGACGGTAGCGGCGGACTGGCAGCCGAACCCGTGCAGCCAGAATTCGTGGCGCTCAAGTCGATCTCGGTACCTCAAATAGTTTTGTCGCAGTTGGCGCCCGCGCCGCAGCGAGGCGAAAAAGACGTAGAAGCGATCGCCCGCCAAGTCGCCCTAGAAACAACCAAAAAACAGCAGTCCAAACAATCATTCGACAGAATGCTGCTCGGAGCAGCATTTGGGTCGCTGCTGCTAGTCATGGGGTTGTGGCTCGCAAGCAGGTCGGGACTGGTGCGCTTGCCCGCCGCCCCCGCACCAGAGAAGCCGACAGCAAGTGGCAAAACAGCACCAGACACCCCGTTTGTCGAATATGTGCAGCGCTCCCTAGAAGCGATCGAACAAAAAAAAGCACCCCAAGCTAACCCCCAACTTGCAGGAGTTCCCGGAGCCCCCATCCCGGGGACGCTGCCGAGCATTCCAATTTCCGGCGCGCCGCCGGCAACCGCAGGTCTTTCGACAGCAGTCAACCGCATTGCTAATGCCCTCGAACAAGCTGCCTCGCAGCCAGGAGCACCAGCACCCCAAGTCGTAGTCATCCCTCCCCCCGCTCAGGTGACGGTGGCTCCGGCTCCTCCGACTCAGGTGACAGTGGCTCTTCCAGCCGTCGCAGGTTCCCCCTCGCCGGCAGATCCCGTCTCAGGTAGGGCGATCGCCGCGGCCGGGAATCGAAGTCCCGTCGCCGCTTCCCCTGCCACGTCGGAGTCTCCCCAGCCGAAGATTTTGGCTCGCGAAACCGAACCGGCACCAGCGCTCCCAGCTCAGCAATCCGCGCCCGCGCCCGAGCAATCCGCACCGGCCGTCAGCAGCGCCCCGACTTCCGCGCACACGTTGGTAGGGATTTTGGAGTTGGGCGATCGATCGGCTGCTTTGTTTGAAGTAGACGGCGTAGCCCGCAGAATTTATGTCGGCGAAAGCATCGGCGCTAGCGGTTGGACGCTGGCAGAAATCAAAAATCAAGAAGCAGTGATTCGCAAGGGAGGAGATGTGCGATCGGTTTTTGTCGGGCAGAAATTTTAATTAGTCAGTTGTTAGTTGTTAGTTGTCAGTTGTTAGTTGTTAGTTGTCAGTTGTTAGTTGTTAGTAGCTAATAAATTAATCACTGGGGAATCTCAAATGCGAAAAACTAACAACAAATAACAAATAACAAATAACAAATAACAAATAACATAGGAATAATAACAAATGGGCTTATTTGACGATTTCAGCCGCTTTCTAGAAACCAGATTAGAAGAATTTTTGCGTAGCAATCCCCATCTGGAATTGCAGGCAATAGAAGAACAACTGAAGGAACAAGAAGAAGACACTCTGCGGCTGATTCTCGATATCCAAAAACAAGAGAAACAACTGCAAGCCGAAATTCTCTCCGCCGCTCAAGAAATTCAGCGCTGGAACGATCGAATCAACAAAGCTAAAGCTGCTCAAAGGCTCGATTTAGCTCAAGCCGCCCAAGAGCGGCAAGCAGCTTTGCTGCGTCAGGGAAATCAGCGCTGGGGTCAAATGCAAGGCTGCAAAGAACGGATTGAAAAAGCAAAAGAACTGTACCGCCAAATTCAAGTACGGCGAAAAGAAGTCCGAGCAAAAGCGGCAGAAGCTGCAACTCGAACTACCACTAAAACAGAGCAGAATTGGGATACAAAGGGTTGGAATCAGAGCTCAACTTATAGAAGTTTTACGGCTGCAGACCCTTTAGAAGAAAAGTTTCAACGCTGGGAAGCAGACGAAGAACTCGATCAAATGAAGCGGAATATAGGCCGATAGTTACCGGGAATTTGGGTAAAAGCCCCCTCCTTTTAGGACTGCTTTAATTAATCCCGCTTGATGATGGAAGTCCCTTAATATAGTCGTCAATCAACTCAGAAACAGGAACTCCCTTTTCGTCAGCCATTTTGGTAATCTTCTCTTTCAATTGTTTGGTTGTTCTAACATTTATTCTCTCAGTTTTCATGGCACGTTATCCCATTGGGATATATAATATAGCCTTTCTCAGAAAGATGAGGTACCATCCGGGCTATGGCTATGGCTATGGCTATGGCTATGGCTATGGCTATGGCTATGGCTATGGCTATGGCTATGGCTATGGCTATGGCTA
>NZ_JAUBRI010000038.1:0-1582 GCF_036701795.1 Microcoleus sp. N9_A1 | reverse complement strand
TCCTCACTTTTTTGAGAACTGCTATAGTAGTATTCCACAGATAGAATAACCGCCCATCCACATGAGATACCAAGCTCAAACGACTGGTCGGGAAATAATAATAGCTAGTGGATGGCGAACACCACGAAAAACATAGCTTAACTAACTAACTAACGTAAGCTCAAATCAGAAAAGTAAGTTCTGGGAATTTAAACGATCGTACCGCAGGGCCTACGGAAAAATGAGAAGGAATTCTCAAACGCTTGGGGAGACAAAACCCTCTGGGACTAACTAAATTAGGCTCAATATTTAATTCAATCGAACGGATATTTGGTTGAAGAACTGCCGCTCCGATAGATAGTTTGGCGTTGCTGATTCACGGTATGAATAAACTTTTCTCGGAACTTACAAAACTCACCCGACTTAGCCCATAGCAATTGCGAAATCTTGAATTCATACCTATATTCAGCAACGCCAAACGCCATATTTTGGAATAATATCCGTGAAGATGAGAGTAAAAAAGACAGATTCTGAATTAACAAACAGTTTTTTAATTTAAATCGCTGCGGTTATTCACAACGGTTGCTCTGCTTGAGAAGGTGGCTCTTCTGGCAGCGGAATAAACTCTGTCTCTTGAGGAACCTGAGCAAACCGTCCCTCTCTCCAATCGAGTTTAGCTTGCTCAATGCGCGAGTGGCGACTCGAAACAAAATTCCACCACTTATGCCGCTCACCAACAGGTTCACCGCCAATCACAATACAACGAGCCTTGCCTGAAGCAGAAATGTTTACTTCAGTGCCGGAAGTGAGAACTGCCAACCGATGTTGTTCCAGAGGCACTCCATCAATAACAAGCCCCTCTGTTACGCTGTAAACCGCCTGTTCGCTGTAATGGCTCGGTAAGGTAAATTCTCTTCCAGCAGTCAGTTGCACGTCCAGATAAATCATGGGGGAAAATATTTGAACTGGGGAAGTGCGACCATAGGCATCACCGGCAATTAGGGTGAATGAAACTCCTGCATCCTCCCAAGCAGGCAGTTCAGTTGCCGGATGATGCCGAAACCAGGGGTCGGTTTCTTCGTATTCATCGGGAAGGGCTATCCAGGTTTGGATGCCATGCAGAATGGCTTCTTTGCTGCGCTCGTCGTCAGGGGTGCGTTCAGAGTGGACAATGCCTCGCGCTGCAGTCATCCAGTTCACCGCACCAGGACGGATTTCTTGAACGCTGCCCACACTATCACGATGCAGTAAAACCCCTTCAAACAGGTAGGTGACGGTTGCTAAGTTGATGTGCGGATGCGGCCTGACATCCACGCCCCGGCCGGGTGGAAACACCGCAGGGCCGAGATGGTCAAAAAAGATGAACGGGCCTACCAGTGCTAGAACGTCTGAGGGAAGCAGGCGGCGGGCTTGGAATCCACCCAAATCTTGAATGTGCGGCTCGATGAGATGTTGGATGCTATCGGTCATGATGTTTATGAAGTTGCGAACGCTAATTGTCTATGTCAAAAGTGCATTATACAAAAGGTAGTCCCCTGAAGGAAAGGATCGAGAGAATAAAACTGAATTCAAAGAAAAGTAGGCATTTAGAGTTGTAAATTAG
>NZ_JAUBRI010000037.1:0-70520 GCF_036701795.1 Microcoleus sp. N9_A1 | reverse complement strand
TGTCGCTCATTTTTCTGTGTAAAAAAAGGTCTCTTATGTTCTTTTACCACATAATGTTACTATTTTGGAGATGTCTAGTAATTCATTGCGGCACAGATAGATTGTTGGGGGATGCACCGAGACTTATTGAGGTTTATGGCGGGAATTCTGAAGATTGGGATAAAATGACAAGTATTGAGGCTTTTGAAATTAATGGAGCTTCGGTACAAGTCCATTGGTTTCGGAACAGTCAGACTCTTCAAGATGTGGAGTTTAAGTTCAAGCGACAGTATCCCAAAACAGCCCCTAAAAATCTGTAGGTAATCAAGTTATGAAAATTCGTTGTATTGCTAATACTGGTGAATCTCTCCCTGAAGAATATATAGATCCGCCACGCGGTTACACTAGAAAGGTTGAGTTACCGCTAACTATAGGCAAGGAATATGTTGTTTATGCTATCCGAGAATGGAAAGGGACTATTTGGTACTACATCTGCAATGATAATTATAGCTATTATCCCATCCATAATCCGGCGCCGATGTTTGAAGTGGTTGACAGCAGAATTTCTAAGTATTGGCGGTTTGAACTTTCGCCCAATGGATTGTTAATGATAGCGTTTGAACAGTGGTTTACTGACCCTTATTTTTATGATAAGCTGACAGACCAAGAAGAGGCGGAGGTTGAGATTTTTGAGAAGGTTAAGGAATTGATGGATGCTGAGGATTTTGCTTTGCCTCCGCTGGATGTTGCCGTTGAGAAGTTGCCCGAAACTGTCAGTGTTTGAGTGGACAAGTGCGATCGCAAATTGTTTCTTACCACCTTGACTCACATACCTTCAAATGGTATCAAATAGGAAGCAGCATAATTTGGTCAAAAAAAATGGACGAAAAAGTTGAAACCAATAAGAACTATGAGACAGTGGGTGATGATGATGTTTTGTTATTCGTCGGCAATCAAGCAACTTTTCTGGTACGAAGGTTTAAAGAGCTAGCCGCTAGCAAGTTTAGTGAGATACTTGGGCTTACTGCACAAAAGGAATCTCGCCAGATATCACTAATGTATTGGATGAAAGAATTGTGTATTAACGAAGAAACAAAAATTATGGCAGGGGATATAAAGTGGAACTCCCCTAAAGAAGGAATCGATTGTCAAGTTCTCAAAATTGGTTCCAAGGGTTGGGAAAAAGGAAAGGTTAAAATCGAAGTTACAGCACTTTTCAGGTAAGTGAAGTACAGAGAAACCGGGTTTCTTGAATAAAACCGATTTCTGGCGAGAAATCCAGAAGAAACCGGGTTTCTGGGGTGTACTTCATAAACCTGGAATCCGCTGTATGTGTTGGTTACACTCACACCTGTGTTGTGAGACTCACATCGAATTGCTATAGTTAAGTTGTCAGACGATGGGGGATTAAAGTGCGAACTCTTAACCGATTGGGTTTACCCCACCGCTGCTAGTCATCCCCCTTACGGGTTTCGACTAAAAGAATCGCACTTACTTCAGTATTATTACTATAGTCTAAACAAGATTGGTTATGTTATATTTTTAATATATCTGTACAAAAAGAAGAAAATCAATGCTTAAACGTTTTGGAGTTGGTGCTGTACTTCTGGTTTTAGCAGAATGCTTATCCGGTGGCGCTGCTTTGGCAGATAATTTTGGGGCGATCGCTACATCGGATGCTACAAGTGCCTATGGTTTTAGCTACGACCACTCAACTCGTGCTGCGGCTCAAAATAAAGCATTGGCAGAGTGTTCTAAAAATGCAGAGGATTGCGCGGTTCGAGTCTGGTTTAAGAATAGCTGTGGTGCTGTATCGGACAATGGTACTCATGTTGGTTGGGGACTTGGTGATTCTCGCGCCGAAGCTGAAAGCAAAGCAATGAGCGCACTTGAGGGTTCAGGAAGCCTAGTTGCTTGGGCTTGTACCACACGATAACTCAACTTTGAAATTGGGAATTGGGAATTGGTAATAGGACTAGAGACTAGAGAAAGTTAGACCGTCACCGCTCCGACGGCTCCGACTTGTACCCTAAGCATAAATACTCACCAACACCCGCTCCGACCGATTAAAACGGTAAAACCCTTTGACTGTATGTGTTAAGGGTTTTTTGATAGTTTGTAATGAGTATAAATGCTTAGGAAATATTGTGAACACTACAAATATGTTACAAAATCAATCTATTATCTATAACAGTTGATACAGCGGATTCCAGGTTTATGAAGTACACCCCAGAAACCCGGTTTCTTCTGGATTTCTCGCCAGAAATCGGTTTTATTCAAGAAACCCGGTTTCTCTGTACTTCACTTACCTGGAAAGTGCTGTAATAAAAATTTCAAGTCAGGGGAAGCGCAGACATCTATAAAGTTTTGTCCTGATGAACCACTAGAGTCCAAATCTCCTTTAGATGATATCAGACAATCCGAGGAGTATAAAAAGCTGAGTAATAATAACTGACTTCCCGATCGCGATTACAATACAATAATCATCGCACCTATATCTGAATCTTAGATTTTCAACCGCAGATGAGGGCAGATGTACGCGGATGAACGCTGATGTTGTTTGGGATGGACTAATGACAAATATAGAAGAATATGTCGATCGCACCGCTGAACTGATAAACTTACCCTTAGACCCGGAACATCGTCCAGGCGTTGTGGTAAACTTCGAGAGGATAGCTGCGATCGCCCGACTCGTTACTGAGTTTCCTTTACCCCCAGAAGTAGAAGTCGCGCCGGTGTTTGAACCTTAGATTTTTAACCGCAGATGAGGGCAGATGAACGCAGATGAACGCAGATGTTTTTTAGATAAGGCTGATGCGGTTGCTACGGCAGCGGCTGTTAAATGTGGTAAGGTTACGGCTACAGAGGCGGTAAGTGCTGCTTTGGAACGGATTGCTGTTAAGGATAAAGCTTTTAATTGCTTTACTGCAATCACTGCATCAAGCGCACTCGCAGCAGCCGAAAATATTGATAATTCGATCGCAAATAACCAAAACCCAGGCCCTTTAGCAGGCGTTCCCTTCGCTGTCAAAAACCTGTACGACATCGGCGGACTTACTACTCTAGCAGGGTCGAAAATCAACGCTGACAATCCTCCGGCTACCCAGGACGCGGCGGTGGTCGCCAGACTCAGACAAGCTGGTGCAATCCTTGTAGGTACGCTGAACATGGATGAGTACGCCTACGGTTTCGTCACCGAAAATAGTCACTACGGGCCCACTCGCAATCCCCGCGATACTACGCGCATCGCCGGCGGTTCCAGCGGCGGTTCCGCAGCAGCAGTCGCCGCCGGTTTTGTACCCATCACTCTCGGTTCTGATACTAACGGTTCCATCCGCGTACCGGCTGCTTTGTGCGGTGTCTTTGGGTTTAAGCCTACTTACGGCCGTTTGTCAAGGGCTGGCGCTTTTTTGTTTTCGAGTAGTTTGGATTGTGTGGGGCCGTTTGGCCGATCGATCAGAGATATGGCGCTGCTGTACGATATCCTGCAAGGCCCTGATTCTCGTGACCCTGTTTGCACTCAACGCCCGCCAGAACTTTGTTCGCCGCAGTTAAATCAAGGCATCGAAGGATTGCGAATTGCTGTTGCTGACGGGTATTTCGCCACAGGGGCCGAACCGGAAGCAATGGATGCTGTAGAAATAGTTGCTAAAACCTTGACAAACGTTTTAAATTGTGGTATAAGCACGGAAAAAACAACAAACCCCCCAAAAATAGGGGGGCTTGCGACTGTCAGCATACCGGAATCCGATCGCGCGCGCGCCGCAGCGTTTATCATTACCGCCTGCGAGGGGGGAAACTTGCATTTGGATAATTTACGATCGCGCCCTCAAGACTTCGATCCCGCCACGCGCGATCGTTTTTTGGCTGGAACCCTGATTCCTGCGACATGGTACGTGCAAGCGCAGAGATTTAGACAGTGGTATCGCGATCGAATTCGCGAAATATTCCAATATACAGATATCATTCTCGCACCCGCAACTCCGATCGCCGCTCCTGAAATTGGTGTCGAGAAAATGGTCATCGCCGGACAAGAAATATTAGTGCGTCCCAATCTGGGACTGTTCACTCAACCCCTATCATTTATAGGCTTGCCAGTTCTGTGCGTGCCCGTACAGCGGCCCGGCGCTTTGCCCTTGGGAGTACAAATTATCGGTGCTCCCTACAGCGAAGCGGTGATTCTCCGAGTCGCTGCGGTACTAGAATCGCAAGGCATTATATGTGCCGAATCAATTTAGTGCTAGTTCTAGGGTTTGTTGTTGCGGTGGAAGCGTCTCTTAGTGCGTCTGGCAATAGCTTTGCGCTTCTGCTTTTCGAGGGGGGTTTCAAAGTGGCGGTGCTTTCTCATGTCGGGAAAAATTCCCGCTTTGGAAACTTGTCGCTTAAACCGTCGTAGGGCTGACTCAATCCCTTCATTTTCGCCGATTACAACTTGGGTCATTATTTCTCCTGTGGTTCGTTAGATCAAGTTTTATCATATCAAGGTTTCTGGCGGCGCGACCTGTTGGATGTCGGGCGATCGACCAAAAACCTTAAAATTATACCAGAAAATAGGTTCGTAGTGAGGACTTTAGTCCTTCTTAGTTACCCACTGAACTCCGCACAACAGTCAACAGTCAACAGTCAACAGTCAACTGACCAACTGATTTTCCTGCCGCAAATAAGCTTGAATGAACGGTTCTAATTCGCCATTCATCACATCTAGGATGGCGGTGGTTTCCACTCCAGTCCGCAAATCCTTGACCATTTGATAGGGGTGAAACACGTAATTCCGAATTTGGTTGCCCCAAGCCGCCTCCACCATGTCGCCGCGAATCTCGGCAATTTCGGCAGCGCGCTGTTCCCTCGCAATCACCAATAGCCGCGCTTTCAGCAATGCGAGAGCTTTTTCTTTATTTTGCAACTGACTGCGTTCTTCGGTGCAGCGGACGGCCAAACCAGTCGGAAGATGAACGATGCGGACGGCGGTTTCTACCTTGTTAACGTTTTGTCCGCCCTTGCCGCCTGCGCGGGAAGTAGTGACTTCTAAGTCCTTTTCTGGGATATCCAGCTTAACGGATCGATCGAGCACTGGCATCACTTCCACGCCCGCAAAACTGGTTTGACGCTTGTCATTAGCGTTAAAGGGCGAAATTCTCACCAAACGGTGAGTGCCCTTTTCCGACCTCATGTAGCCGTAGGCGTAGCGGCCGACAATTTCCAAAGACACAGATTTAACACCCGCTTCTTCTCCCTCAGAAATCTCGGTTAAATGTACTTTGTAACCTTGACGTTCGCCCCAGCGGGTGTACATCCGCAGCAGCATTTCTGCCCAATCTTGAGCATCTGTACCGCCCGCCCCGGCGTTAATTGTCAAAACTGCGCCACCTTCGTCGTAGGGCCCGGATAGTAATTGTTGCAGTTCCCACTGGTCGAGTTCGCGGGTTAACTGGGAAAGACTGGCTGAGGCTTCTTGGAATAGGGACTCGTCGGCGTCTAACTCCAGCAGTTCTAAAATAGCTCTAGCGTCTTCTAGGCTAGTCTGCCAGCCGTGGTATTGGTCTAAATGAGATTTAAAGTCATTTAGTTCTTGGAGGGTTCCTTGGGCTTGATCTTGGTCATCCCAGAATGCTGGTTGGGCGCAGATTTGCTCTAAGTCTTGGATTTTGGCTGTGAGTGCGGGGATGTCAAAGATAGTCCTGGGTTGTACCCAGGCGATCGGACAATGTTTCGATATTATGTTTGATGTCTAGAACTTCCACTGTTACTTTTCCTAGTTGTGGGGTGTACTTTTGAGTTTAGCTGAAATTTTGATCTAAATGTGCAAATCAATTTTTCAGCAGCACACCTGCTTTGAGGAATGAGTCAAGTTTGCCGTCTAGTACCTCGGCGACGGCTGTTGTTTGGATGCCTGTACGGAGATCCAGAACTTTGCCCGGGAATCGCTGTCGCTGGCAAATTGATATTCCCGAATTGGTTGGTTAAGGACTGTTGTTAGGCGATCGCACTGAATGTCTGAAATTTCTGCAACTTCTTGCCTTTGCATAATAGCAAACAGTTTGCTCTTGAGAACCGCCACAGCCTTGTCTTTATTTTGCATTTGACTGCGGCATCCGTCACATCTTGCGGAAATACCAGTCGGGATATGCACAATCTTCACCCAAACTTTGGTTCCGTTACAATTCCCGCCGCTAGGAGGCAAGATTAGTTCTAAATCCTGCTGGGGAATATCTAGTTCTACGTACATTGGCACAACTTCCACCGTTGCTGTAGTCGCCCGCTTTCTGGTAATGTTAAAAGGCGATTTACGTTTCAGTCGGTGCATTCCGGTTTCTGAATTTAGATAGCCGCAAGCATAACGTCCGTCTATTTCCAAAGTTGCAGAATTAATTCCTACTTCTGGCGCTGGGGAATATTCAACGTCTGCAACTTTATAGCCTCGGTTGTGTCCCCAAATAGTATACATTCTCAGCAACATTTCTGCCCAGTCTTGAGCATCGATATCGTTATTTCCTGCATTAATTATGAGGTAAGCTCCATTTTTGTCACGAGGTTCGCTCAACAATTGCTCTAATTCACTCTCTTCTAGAAAGTGGTTTAGGTCAGCTAAATTAGTTTGAAGTTCTTGCTCTAGTTCGTCGTCTGCTTGAAATTCCAGCAACTCGACTGCTGCGTTAATATCTGCTAAACAAGTTTGGCACTGGTTGAGTTTTGCCCGATCGAATTGCAGTGCGTCTAGTTCTTGGAGTATGGGTTCAACTGTGTTGGTTCTGTTGCCCGATGCCGGCTGTGCTGTTAGCTGTTGTAACTTTTGGCTTTCAGCGGTTATTGATGAGCTAAAGACAGTCTTGTAGGCGGTTTAGGCGATCGGACAAAGTTTCGATATTGTGTTTGATGTCTAGAAATTCCACTGTTAGTCCTCTTGATTTTGGGTGGTAATATTGATTTTAGCGGAAATTTCGACATTTCAGCAATTAATTCAGGTATCCGTGTCCAAATCCGTGTCGTGCCTTCCTTCTTATATGTACTGCGAACCTGTGGAATTGAAAGTTTTACCGCATTCGTGAGCGCATACGTCTAACCTTTTGGAACATGAAAAACTTTTGGTGAGGTCTTCGCGAAACCAATCACAGGCGATCGCATCTTTGATAGATTTAGTTCTGAGAGAATTAAAGCCCTCGCCGTACTTTTCAAGTAAAGCCAGCATTTGCGGTCTGTAAGTGTGGTTATAAACAGCGTATTTAGTATGGCTTACCCAACAGCAAGGCCAAAGTTCAGCTTCAAAAGAAATGAAAATATCTTTGCTGGCTTGAGTTTGACAGCTAATTTCTACATTACGGTAGTAATTATTTAGGCTACCAAATGTTTCTACAGCTTGGATAAATTGGTCTCCCTGTGGATTTTTATATTGTTCCAACGATGGGGGTTGGAGTTCTTCGCTGGCTGGCTTTGATGGGACAGAACGAGTTGGTTCGGGTGCTTGAGAGGTTTCGATAGCTATAGCTTGATACCAAGCATAATTGGCTTTTTCTGGTTGCTCCAACTGTGTCAAAACTTGAGCTAAATTGCGATAAGCTCCGGCAAAATTGGGTTTAAGCTCGATCGCCTTTTGGTAATAAGCACTAGCTGGCTGCCACTGTTGCTGTTGAGCATAAAGACTGCCGACATTAGCATAAACTTCTGGAAAATTAGGCTGAATTTTAAGTGCCTTGGCGTAACAGTCTGCTGCTGCTTGCATCTTCCCCAAACCTTGAACAGCATTGCCTAAAGTTTTCCAGGCTGCTGCAAAATCAGGTTGAATTTTTAGGGCTTGTTGGCTGGCTGCGATCGCCTCTGAGAGCTGTCCTTGTTTCAAACAGTCCTCCG
This sequence comes from Microcoleus sp. N9_A1, assembly GCF_036701795.1. Lineage (NCBI taxonomy): Bacteria > Bacillati > Cyanobacteriota > Cyanophyceae > Oscillatoriales > Microcoleaceae > Microcoleus > Microcoleus sp. N9_A1. The sequence continues at coordinate 62,696 of NZ_JAUBRI010000037.1, read as the reverse complement.
CTTGTTGGTGCAACCCAACAGCGGTCTGTGTTTGATTTTGAGGGGCTGACGCATTAGTTGTTGCTGGTTGGTTGGGGCGATCGCTCTTAGCATCTACCTGAGAGTTTTCTGCCTTTTCAGGCTGTTGATTTGCGGACTCTTTGTCATAAATCTCTTTCGCCACAAAACGAGAGGTAGCTTTCGGTACAAACTCGACAAATCCTAGTTGTTGGGCTAAATCCCGCGCTGCTTCTACTTGGTGCTGGTTGTGTTCAAATATCAAGTAGTGCCATACAGCTTTTCCGCCTGCTTGGATGAAGGAATTAACAGACTGCATTATCCTGTCCCAGTTGGTATTTTGGCGGTAGATGCTGTTAGTATCGGCCAACCCGTCGATACTAAAAATTACGCGATCATGTTCTCCTGTCATCGCCTGTGCCAGGGCTTGCCACCAGTCTGGATTGCGTCCGCTACCGTTGGTGTACAGGCAGATATGAGGAACTCCCATGCGGTGCAAATATTCGATCGCAGGAATTGTGGTATTGCTAGTCATAGCATCGCCGTAGTTGCCGCACATATACACCAAATCCAACTGAGAGCAAAACTCTTGTGGAAAAATTCTCTCAATATCCTCCATCTTTAATTCCGCCCCCGGCAAAATCGGGTTGCCGGTGCGGGGACACTGCGGGCAAGCTGCATTACACCGGGATGTAATTTCTACGCTGACTCTCCTGATATCTTCATATTTTAAGTACATGAGTGTTATTCAATTAATTTGTGATTAATTTTGAAATCGCGATCGACAGAATTAGCGCAGTCAACCTCAAATATAAAATCTCAAATCGACCGATCGCTATCTTGGTTGTAAATCTTAATCAAAAACCGCAGCCGGATGTCGATCGAGCTGCGGTTCTTTTTAAGCTAAACTTGCGTTGATTAATCGCGGCCGTTGAGAGCAATCATCAGGCGCAGAATGAAGATGAACAAGTTGATGTAAGTCAAGTACATCGACAAAGCGGCTGGCAAATATTGGTCATCGCGGTAACTGCGGGGTAGTATGTAAAAGTCTACAATCGCAGCGCCAGCAAATATAAACACGCCGATGCCAGAAATGCCAATTTCCAACCAGGTTGGGGTGTAGACGCCGAAAAGAGAGAGCAGAAACTGACCGCCAACGACGACTAACAAAGCAATCACACCTAAACTGATAGTTTTGGTGAGAGCCATGCCGTCTTGTTCAGAAAGGTTGGAGCCAATTTGGCGGGCGGCGATAAAGGTAATACCGCATCCGAGGGCTGCAAAACCGATGCCGGAGATGCCGACTCCTTGGGTTCTGAGGGCTGTAAAGACCAATCCGCTAAGGGTGTAGCCGGAAAGCAGGCTGTAGGTTGCCAGCAGGGGTAAAGCGGTGTTTTTGTTGCCTTGTTCGGCGGCACCGCGGGCGACGAAGAATAAAATTAATTCTACGACGATCGCGGCGATGAATGTGGGAAAGAAGATCCCGGGATAGTTACGAATCACTCCGAGGCCGCCGTAGGTGCCGACAGCAGTTAAGACAAGTCCGCCGCCCACGAAGGGGAGAGCGTTGGAGATGACGTTGGGGCCTACCAGTGCGTGGTTTTTGGCCTCGCGCACGGCTTCGCGGAAATTGCTAGTGTTACTCACGAGGATTTACCTAATTTTGGCTGAGAATTGCTATCTATCATTTTGACAGCTTTACACTTTGTTTGCAAAACCTGAAAGAGTTTAAAGATTTGATAAAGAACGGGGGTGAAATCACTCCAAAGCGGGGATCGATTGTTTATAATCGACTGCGTACAGGTCTGTGCCGTGTAGCTGTCTCGCACCGTTGCGCCTCGCGGCAAAGCTATAATTTAGTTTAAAGGGCCGGCGCTGCGGCCAAGGGCTAGCTTAAAGTCGCTCAAATCACAGATAGCCGAAGTCAATCAATTTTGGATGGGGGATTTACGATTGGGGATTATGGAGTATATGCTAGAGGCAGGGGCCACAGTTGATTTTGGGTTTTTGATTTGCGAATTAGTTGAAACTAGGAACCAGAAACTTCAATAATCTAAAATCTAAAATCTAAAATCGGTTCCGTTAATTGCTAAGGTAGCTCAGACAGAGAATACCAATAAAATTAATGAATAGATCGAGTTCGATCGACAAAATGCCAAATAGGTAATATCTAATGTACACCTTTTTCGATCGCAAATTATTGCCACCTGCCGCCGGAATTTTATTAGCCGCAGCCATTATTTCCGGCGGTCAAGCTGCCGTTGCAGCTAATGTCCGAGCCGTTTCTACCGCTGCTGAGCGGCAGGGTTCAGAAAATTTGCTGCTGGCTCAGACCGGTCAACTCCCCCAAAGTACAAATTCTTCAACCCCGAACCGGGGGACGGCAAACCGCGTACCTCTGCCCGTGAGAATTCCTGAGCCTTCGACGGTGGTAGGGTTGGGTTTAGTTGCGGGTTCGCTGGCGGTGAGTCGCCGGAGAGTGAGAGTTAAAAATTAGACTTTTGGCTTTTGGCAAAAAGTCTAATTTTGGGATTTTTAACCGCAGATAAACGCAGATAAATGCGGCTATCAGGATTTTAGCCGATCGCGTCGCGTAGAGCATTTTTAGTCATAGCTGCGATCGACTGTTCGGTAGCTTTCGGCAAATGATAGTATTTCCCTCCAGAAGTCTTGGCCAATTCCTTCGCAAAGCCAGTCGAAATGAATTTGCTCTCAGTGTCAATCACCAGCAACTGCATTCCCAGGCCGCGAATTTTGGCAGCAATTTCTAACAATTCCTTCTTAATATCCGGCTTTTCGCCATCTAAAATCGGTTCGCCCAAAGAACGAGCCAAAGGAATATTACCGCGCCCGTCAGTAATAGCGACAATCGCCACTTGACCAATATCTCCCGACTGCCGCGCGTTAACTCCCACGCGCACCGCTTGCGTCAAACCGTGGGCGAGGGGCGAACCACCGCCGCAGGGCAGCCGTTCCAAACGCTTGCGGGCCAAGGCTATCGAGCGAGTCGGCGGCAACAATACTTCTGCTTGCTCTCCGCGAAACGGAATCAGCGCCACTTGGTCGCGGCTTTGATAAGCTTCGGTGAGTAGCTGCATGACTGCACCTTTGGCCGACTGCATCCGGTTGAGGGCCATCGAACCGGAAGCATCCACAACAAATACCACTAGAGCCCCAGCTTTTCTCGCCAAGCGCTTCGCCCGAATGTCTCCCTGTTCCACAAATACGCGCTTCTCTCGATTAGGGCTCTCGCTGGCGGTGGGTTGCTGGTCGGAATTCCTGTCGCGGCGGGCTTTTTGGTATGGTGCGGCGGCTCTGAGAGTCGCATCTACAGCGATGCGGCGGACGGGGCCTTTGGGCAATACTGGCTTGACGTAACGGCCTCTATCTTCCGAGAAAATGGTGCTTCTGCTGCCGGATTTGCCTTGTTTGTTGGCGGATTGTTGGGCGAATAAAAGCACGCTGGGGTCAAGAATTACGCCTTCGGGGTCAAACAGAAATTCTTCGGGAATGGTATCTTGTTCTGGTTCTTCTTGAGGTTCTGGGTTGTCTTCGTTTTCTTGGTTGTCTTCGTCTTCTTGCTCGTTTTCGGGTTCGTCTTGTTCTTGTTCTGACTGCTTTTGTGGCGGTGGTGGCGGGGGAGGAGGAGGTGAGTTTTCGTCTGGGGGAGTTTGGATGACGGTGGCGCGGGGTACGATGACTAATTCTACGGCGCGGCGCAGGTCTTCGGCGTTAACTTCTGTGCGTCCTTCGATGGCGGCGGCGGCTTTGGCGACGCGCACTGCGAATATTTCGGCGCGGTGTCCTTGAACGCCGCCCCGGATGGCTTCTTCTACTAGGTAGGCAATTTGTTCGCGTTTAATGCTGACATCTTTGAGCCATTCTCTGGCTAGGATGATTTGGGTTTTGAGGTTGTCGGTGTCTTCGGCGTATTGGTTGAGGAATTCTTGGGGGGAGCTGGAGTAGGATAAAGCTTGTTCTACTGCGTAGACTCTTTCTTCTAGTTGGAGTGCTGCGTCGGCTGAAAGTACGATCGCGATGCGATCGAGCAAATGTTCTCTCAACGGCCCTTCTTCGGGGTTGTAGGTGGCGATGAATAGAGGTTTGCAAGGGTGTTGAAAGCTAATCCCTTCCCGTTCTATTTGGTTGCGACCTTCGGTTAATACTGTGAGTAATTGGTTGGAAATATTGTCATCGAGGAGGTTGATTTCGTCTACGTAAAGTACGCCTCGATTTGCTTGGGCTAAGAGTCCGGGTTGAAATACGGTTTGGCCGAATTTTACTGATTGTTCGACATCGACTGAACCTAAGAGTCTGTCTTCGGTTACACCCAAAGGAATTTGAATGAATGGTGTGGGAATTATTTCAGTATTTTTTGGGGAATTAGTATTTGTGGAACTGGCATCTTGCCCGTTTTCTTCTAATAGAAAAGATGCCAGTTCTGCAATATTTTCATCGGGTTCGGCGTTGCAAAAAGAATCTTTAACAATTTCAATGGGTGGCAGTAAGGAGTGCAAGGCGCGGGCCATTACTGATTTTGCTGTCCCGCGGCGGCCTGCGATCGCAACTCCTCCCAATCCGGGATCGACTGCTGCTAACAGCAGGGCTAATTTGATTGCTTCTTGCCCGACTACGGCGGTGAGGGGAAAGGCTGTGGTGGAAGGGCTAAGGTTGGCTGCGGGCATAGGATTTTCGGATGTAAAAATTTGAACTTAATGTTTAGCTTACTTCTTGGAGTATTTTAACTTCTTGCGGCAGAATCACGGTAAAAGTTGAGCCAACTCCTATTTCCGATACTAGCTCTATTTTGCCTTGCAGCAGCGTGACGAGCCGCGATACTATTGCTAATCCCAGGCCAGTGCTTTCGGTGGGAAAGAGCTGTTTGCCGGCTTCTCCTGCTTGAAAGAAGGGATCAAAGATGCGGTTTGTATCTTCGGGGGCGATGCCAATGCCGGTATCTGTAATTGCGATCGCCCAATTTCCTTCTCCAGCAGGGTGGCAACTTAATTCGATGCTACCAGATTCTGTATAGCGAATGGCATTGCTCAGCAGGTTGATCAGAATTTGTTGCAGCCGCCCAGAGTCCGAGATTACTTGTGTTGGGCCGCAGTCGCTGGTAACAGCGAGCTTTAGTCCTTTAGCATCAGCAATTGGCTGCATCATTTCTACTACGGTGTTAATTACCGATCGTACATTAGTTCGCTGCAGGTTAAGTTTAATTTTTCCGGCATTAGCGCGAGAAAGTTCTAGTGTGTCATTAATCATGCGGAGCAAATGTCTGCCGTTACGCAATACTCGCTCGATGTGTTCGATGCCGGGGAGGGTATCTTTGACTTCAGATTGCCATTTTTCTTTTCGCAGGAATAGTTCGGAATAACCAATAATTGAGTTGAGAGGAGTTTTGAGTTCGTGAGCCAAATGGTAGACGTTTTCTTGATTGACGCTGACAAGGCGAGAGAGTTCTTGATTTGTGAGTTGTAACTGAGTTTGGATTTGTTGAAGTTCCCGCAGCCTCTGAGCGACGTAGCTATTGAAACACTGGGCAATTGCTTCGTCTAGTACGGCATCTATCAGCCGAAAAGCTCTGAATACGTCTGCGACGCTTCCTGCTAGCAATTCGGCTTCTAAATGGGAGAATATTACTTGACGCAATAAATGGTATTCGCGGGCTATTTCTGCGGCGTCGTAGCCTTGTTCGGCTCTGAGAAATCCGTGATCTAAACTGGCTTCAATTATTAGTTTTATTTCGCTGTTTTGATATTGGGAAAGCACTGTGGCCATCGCCGCCAGCAGGTAAGGTATGTGATTTTCGATTGCTGACTGCGGTAAGGCTGCAGCGGTTTCAATTTTCCGATCCTGACGTACTGCTTCAATCCAGTTTTGGACGATAGTATCGGTTTTGTCGGCAAGCACTTGGCTGTAGTCCATGATGTCGGCGTGGGGGTGAAGTTTGGCAGATATTGCCCATGCTTCATTGTAGTTGAGCGATCGCTCGATCGCCATACCAAACTTCGGGCGATCGCGACCCTGCCAAAAGAAGTAGTTTTGAGGTGATTTTTTCCCTGTGCCGGATCTCTCTCTAGGGGTCGATCCCAGCTTGTTGCTGCCAAAATCAGCACTTAAATTTATTGACAGAAGAGCCAGAAAGTAGTATAGTCACTCGAACCGAGAGTTTTTAATTTTTAAATTTTATTTTTTTCAGGGGACTAAATGGAAAACGTGCAAGCTGTGATTGCTGCAACAACATTTATATGTGTAATTTTCTTAATAGTTACAGAATGGATACACCTCACAGTTGCGGCATTTCTGGGAGCGGTGATTCTGGTTTTTACCCACGTGATGACGTTAAACAACGCGATCGAATATATCAGTCGGAGTCACGCCACGCTGGGCTTATTTTTTGGAGTCATGGTAATGGTGAGAGCCTTTGAGCCTACCAAAGTATTTGAATACCTGGCAACTCAAATTGTGCTTTTGGCTAAAGGCAAAGGCAAAAATCTCTTGCTGGGTATTGTTGCGATTACTACCCCAATTTGTGCAGTTTTGCCCAATGCCACGACAGTCATGCTGCTAGCACCATTAATTCCGCCAATAGCCGAAGAAGTCGGTGTAGATTTTGTGCCCCTGCTAATTTTAATGGTATTTGTCGCTAACAGTTCGGGACTGCTGACAATCGTGGGCGATCCGGCGACATTCATTGTCGGCGATGCTATTAACATGAGCTTTGCAGATTACCTGGTAAAGTTAAGTTTGGGCGGGGCAATTTCAGTAGGAGTGATAGTAGTTATGTTGCCTTGGTTGTTCCGCGAAATTTGGCACAAAAACTTAGACGATTTGGAACACTTGCCACAGCCCAAAATCAATCACCCGCGAGTCTTAGCAGTGGGCGGTGTAATTATAGCTTTCGTGCTGACATTTTTTGTAGTGGGAGAGTCGTTGCCCGTGCCTATTTCACCGGCAGCCGTTGCTTTGTTGGGGGCTGCTTTGGCAATGCTTTTAGCTCACCATTCCCAAATTGATTCTGTTAATAATATTTTGCGGGATTTAGATTGGAGCACGCTGCTATTTTTTATGTCTATCTTTGTGCTGATTGGCGGTTTGGAAAAAACCGGAGTAATCGGCAATATATCTGGAATATTAGCAGTGATTTTAGGTAAAAATATTTTTCTTGGTTCTTTAGTTTTGTTATTTTTTGTGGGTTTGATGTCGAGCGTGGTGCCAAATATTCCGCTGGTAGTGGCGATGGTGCCGCTGCTAAAACAGTATGTTGTCAATATCGGGCTCGCGCCGACAGAGGTTCTGGCTCCGGATTTTGCAGGGCAGTTTCCACCTGCTGTGCTGCCACTGTTTTATGCGATGATGTACGGAGCAACTTTAGGCGGAAATGGCACTTTGGTAGGAGCTTCTTCTAATATAGTGGCGGCGGGAATTTCTGAACTGCACGGGCGCCGGATTTCTTTTCAAACTTTTCTGCATTACGGGCTGCCTGTGATGGCGCTGCAATTAATAAGTGCGGCTGTTTATGTAACGATTCGGTTTCTGATTTGAAGAAGTCATTAGTCATTAGTCATTGGGCATTGGGCATTGGGCATTAGTTATTGGTCATTAGTCATTAGTTAACAGTCAGCAGTTAACAGTCAACAGTCAACAGTCAACAGTTAACAGTCATCTAAAATTCATCCAATTCTAAGGGAAAAATTACAGTGAAGGAGGAGCCAACTCCTAATTCAGAAACTAATTCGATTTTACCTTGCAAGAGGTTGACTAATCGAGCGACAATTGCTAGCCCTAAGCCGGTACTGTCAGGAATGCCAGAGCTCAGGGAGTTGTCGGCTCTAAAATATGGCAGAAAAATCCGATCGCAGTCTTCTGAAGCCATGCCAATTCCTGTATCCCTGATGCAGATACTCCAATGTTTGTCTGACAATAATTCGGTTTTTATGGTAATAGTACCAGCTTCGGTGTAGCGAATGGCGTTGCTCGCCAAGTTGGTGACAATTTGCTGCAAGCGCAAGTAATCTGTCATAACTTGATCGAGAACCGGAGCGCACTCAACGACAATCTCTAAATTTTTTTCTTTAGCCAAAGGCTCGATTATTTCGACAACAGTCCCGATCGCCGATCGCACATTTGTCGCAGTTAGCTGCAATTTTATGCGTCCCGCGTCGTACCGCGAGATTTCGAGAGTATCGTTAATTAATCTAAGTAACCGTCTACCGTTGCTGAGGACTTTATCAATATGTGCCAAATTGGGAGCAGAATCTTTAAGTCCAGGATTGTTTCGTTGACGCAAAAACAATTCTGAGTAACCAATAATAGAGGTGAGGGGAGTTTTCAATTCGTGAGCTAAGTGAGATAAATTCTCTTGACTGGCGCTAAGCAAGCGAATCAGCTCTTGATTTGTAAGCTGCAATTGGTTTTGCAAATCCTGTAGTCCTTGCAATCTTTCCTGAGTATAGGTTTTGAAACATTTAGCAATTACTTCATCGAGGGCAGTGTCAATTAAGCGGTAAGCTCGGCTCACTTCAGCGGCTGAGCCTTTTAGCAATTCTGGCTCTAAAGCATCGAAAATTACCCTCCGCAGCAAGCGGTATTCCCGCGCAATTTCTTCAGCATCGTAGCCTTGTTTTGCCCTGAGAGTTCCGTGTTCTAAACTTTCTTCTATGAGTGTCCGAATATCGCTTTCTTCTGATTCGGACAGCATAGTTACGATCGCTTGCAGTACAATGGGAAGGCTGTCGCGCACGGAAGTGTAGGTGAGTTGCTTGGCGGTTTCGATTTGGTCGTCGGCGCGAACAGCTTCGATCCAGTTTTCGGTAATTATGTCAATTTGAGCTTGTAGCGCTTGGCTAAAATCAATCATGGCCCTTAATATATAAATCAATTCAACAATCGCATTTTATCTCTCTAGGTTAATTTAATAATTAACTTTTTGAATTTTCTTTCAACTTTTGGGCTTCGCTGAGCAGCAATAGCTACTCCTAAAGACGTATTGACAAAATTATAAGCTCGTGCTAGCTTATTTTAATAAATTGGCTTAAAAAGTCAAGCCTAATCCAGCACTGCGCGATAAAACCAAGCGTTTGGCGGGAGCGGAGGAACCAATTTTCGGGGCGAATCTCTACAGAATTAAAAAGCAAAGTTAAAAATTGCCAAATTTGAGTGTAGTTTTTGATTTTGAAATCTAAGGAGAAGGACATCTCTCAGTCCTAGCCCGTCAGCTAACTTCGCAGGCATTGAGAAGAGACTGAAAAGCCAACTTTCTGAACAAGATAGTTTGGCTTCGTCAGTGTCTCAGGTTGGTATTGTTCAAGATTCTTGTACCTGCCCTGACTCTGAAGGAGATTGAAATGTTCATACAGCTTAATTTATCTGCGATCGCACTTGCAGGAGTTGCAACGTGGAAGCGTGTAAAACCCGTTGTCATCCGAGATGCTGTTTTGTTACCTGCTGCAGGTTTTTTGGGAATTCTTGGCTTGTGGTGGATTGTTGCCAGCTTCAACAGCGATTTGATTCCCACTCCGTATCAGGCGTTAATAGCTAATTTAGATTACATATTGCATCCATTTTATCAGCGCGGGCCTGGAGATTTAGGCATTGGCTGGCTGCTGCTAGCGAGTTTGCGACGGGTGTTGGTGGGATTTTTGCTGGGTGCAGCAGTTGCGATTCCTGTGGGATTTCTGATCGGGATGTCGAAACCGGCAATGATGGCGCTCAATCCGCTGATTCAAATCTTCAAACCGGTGTCGCCGCTAGCGTGGCTGCCGATAGCTTTATCGATTTTTAATTTAGCAGAGCCGTCGGCAATTTTTGTCATATTCATCACGTCTTTGTGGCCGACAATTATCAACACAGCTTTGGGAGTGTCTAGCGTTTCCCAGGATTATCTGGATGTGGCGCGAGTGTTGGAAATGCCGCGCTGGAGGCGGATTACCAAAATAATTTGGCCGGCGAGTTTGCCATACATTTTTACAGGTTTGCGGATTAGTTTGGGGATTGCTTGGCTGGTGATTGTGGCGGTGGAAATGCTGACAGGCGGTGTGGGAATTGGCTTTTTTGTGTGGGATGAATGGAGCCGTTTGAACCTGAGTTCGGTATTTTTAGCGGTGTTTGTAATTGGCTTAACTGGATTGTTGCTCGACGCTGCTGTTGACAAAGTTCAGGAATGGGTAACGCATCGACCGATCATTAATCATTAGTCAGTTTGCAGTTTGCAGTTGTTAGGAAAGCAGTTGTCAGTTGTCAGTTGTCAACAGTCAACAGTCAACAGTCAACAGTTAACAGTCAACAGTCAACAGTTAACAGTCAACAGTCAACAGTTAACAGTTAGCAGTCATTAGTCAAATTAAATATGAGTGACAAGTTTTCCAATGAATGGAAGCGCCGAGAGTTTTTGCAAGGAATGGGCTCGGTGGCGGCGGGAATGGCTTTATCTGGTTGTGGAATTAGCGCGGATCGATCGGCAAAAGGACTCACAGAAGAAGCCTTAGCCGTAAAGCCGGTTGTCGATTCCCGAACCTTAGAAAAACCAAATTTAACCGTAGGATACGTGCCGGTTAACGATTGTGCACCATTTGCGATCGCCTGGAAAAAAGGCTTTTTCCGCAAATACGGTTTAAACGTCCAACTCAACCGCGAAGCAAGCTGGGCAACCTCCCGCGACGGCGTAATCTTCGGCCGCCTCGACGCCTCCCCAGTTGTATCCGGCGCCGTCACAAACGCCCGAGTTGGCGCAGAAGGAGCGCGGCACGCACCCCTGTGCGCCGCAATGACAATTCACCGCCACGGCAACGCCATGACGATGAACAAAGCTATGTGGGATTTCGGTTTGCGCCCGTGGCACGAATACAACGGCAATTTGGAAGAATTTGGCAAACAATTTCGCGCTTTTTTTGACAGTCAGCCACCGGAAAAAAGAGTTTGGGCAGTGGTTCTGAGTTCTGCGATTTACGAATACTTTGTCCGCTACATATCGGCGGCTGCCGGTGTCGATCCGTTCAAAGAATTTCGGGTAATTATTGTGCCGCCGCCGCAGATGGTAACTAATATCAGAATTGGCGCGATGCAGGCTTACATGGTGGCCGAACCTTGGAATACGCGGGCAATTCAAGGCAATTTGGGAGTGGGTTTCACCTTCGTGCAAGGCAAGGAAGTTTGGCTGGGACATCCCGATCGCCTTTTGGGAGTAATGCAATCTTTCATTGAGGAAAATCCGAAGACTTATTACTCGCTGGTTAAGGCAATGGTGGAAGCTTGTCAGTATTGCAGCAAGCCGGAAAATCGCAGTGAAATATCGGCGCTGCTGACTGAGCGATCGTTTACGGGGGCGAAACCGAAAAAAGGGGCGATCGACAAATTTACGCGACCGGCAATAGTGGGCGACTACAACTATGGAGGGTTTGACGGAAAAGACCGCACCATACCATCGCAAGATGCAACTATTTTCTATGACATTCCTAAGAATTTACCTCAAATACCCGGAAATCATTCAACATTTATGTGGCAGTCTCAGAGTATTTGGTTGATGACTCAAGCCGCTCGCTGGGGACAGATTAAAGAAGTGCCAAAAAATGCTGAGGAACTAGCTAAAAAAGCTTGGAGAACCGACCTTTACCGCAAGATTGTTGCCGAAATGGCGATCGATTGTCCCAAGGAGGATTACCAAGTGGAATCGGCAGAACTTTTCATTGATAAAAAGGCATTTGATCCTAGCGATCCGGTGGGTTATTTGAATAGTTTTGAAATTCGAGCAAACCGCCCTCAGTCTTTTTTTCAGTCTTAATGTTTGAGATTTTACGCTTTTCCTACCGTGGCGCCAGGGACTTAAGTCTCTCGCTAATAGCTAAAGTCGGTTGAAACCGACTAAAATATTTTAGGAATTACGCAACGCGAACAAAGAAGCCGGGTTTTTTCACCGAGAGTGAGGGTTTTAAACAAGTATTTGGGTTGAAAAACCAGGTTTCGACGCACCCGTGCATAAGTCCTAGATTTTAGGAATTACGCAACCGGGAGAAAATCAAATTAACACTTTACTACTTTTTAGGAGAATACCGTGACTCAATACTTTTCTACTTCTCTCGAAGCCAGCAGCCAAGTCAAGACCAAATCGGAATTCCTGGAAATTGACAACTTGTTCAAGTCGTATAAAACTGCTGACGGTAGCGAATTTAGCGTCTTGGAAAATATCAATTTAAGTATTGGAGAAAACGAATATATTTCGGTAATTGGTCACTCCGGGTGCGGCAAATCAACGCTGCTAAAAATAGTGGCAGGTTTGGAAAAACAAAGTGCGGGAATGGTGCGCCTCGAAGGAAAAGAAATTCGCAAACCGGGAGCCGATCGCATGATGGTATTTCAGCACTACGGATTGCTGCCTTGGCTGACGGTGCGGGAAAATATTCGGCTGGCAGTTGATGAAGTTTTGCAAAGTCTTAGCCGTTCCGAGAAGATTAGTCTTGTCAACGAACACCTAGCAATGGTAAACTTAACATCGGCAGCCGATAAATATCCAGACGAAATTTCAGGGGGCATGAAACAGCGGGTTGGGATTGCGCGAGCTTTGGCGATTCGACCGAAAATGTTATTAATGGACGAACCGTTTGGAGCGTTGGATGCTCTGACTCGCGGCAAGTTGCAGAAACAGGTGCTGGACATCTGGGAAAATCACAGACAAGCTGCAATGATGATTACTCACGATGTGGATGAAGCTATATATATGTCCGATCGTATTGTGCTGATGACAAACGGCCCGGCTGCGACAATAGGGGAGATTTTGTCAGTGCCGTTTGCACACCCGCGCGATCGCCAGGAGTTGCGGGAATCGAAGGATTATTACGAACTCCGCAACTATGCTTTGAATTTTCTCGATCGCTACTTTACCCAAGACGAATAACGCCCGACGGACAGACCAAACAATTCACTTAAGAGAGGTCAAGCCTGTGAAGCTCAAAACAATGTTAGCGCGTTTTGAAAGTGCATTGGGATATCAAAATTTAGCAGAAGAAATGGTGTTGCTGCCGGAGCCAACATTACCAGTTTCTAAAAAATCAAAATCGCCAAAACAGGCAAAAACAATCAATTTTATTGTCGGTTACAACAGTTCTCCCCAAAGTCAAATAGCTCTAGATATTACCCTTTGGATGGCGCATCAAACTCGTTTAGTAACAACTAAAGAAGTCACGGTTCAAGTCGTCTACGTGATCGACGAATCGCCAAAAAGTTACCGCGAAGATACTTGCAAATTGGCTGTAGCAAATGCCTTGGCCGCACAGCAGAAAGTGTCTGATTTAGAGGAAACATTCGCCCTTAATTGTGCAGCGCCTGGGCTCGCCTTACCAACCGAAATCCCATCGGTATCCCAGCAAAAAACTTTGATTGATCCGCATTATTTCCAAGCAATTTATGGTCAAAATAATGAGTACGAGGTAGCAGATAAGTTGCTGTGGCAAGCGCGCTGTTTGGCTGAGGAGTGGCGCGGTTTATTCAAAGCTCATTTACGCATTGGGCGGGTTGCTACAGAACTGAGAAATGTGGTTGAATTAGAATCAGCAAATTTACTGTTTTTGGGCTGTGGTTCTGGCAACCATCGGCTGGTTAGGGAACTAGGCAATAATTTTCCCTGCTGCGTGCTCGGGATTCCTTCGGCACTCACTTATCAGATGGATTTTGGGCCTGAAGAAAGTTTGAGCAAGTTGCAGTTCGCTACAGCTATGTCTGTACGTTAAACTTGTTCAGTGCTGGACGCGGAACCTAATTATGTAAGGTGCGCAGTGCGCACCCTACGACTTTATGTAGCGCGTCAGACTATTTTTTTGCCTTAGTCCTATCTCGATAAAAAATTCAAAATAGTTTCCTCGCTCCAAGTCTCAATTACGAGACAATTGGGACTTTTTTTTGATTATTGAGATGTTTAAAATTAGAGTTAAGGAAAATTATCGACATTTACCTGATCCTAGACAGTTCGTTAACTAATTTTATCCTTCCCCGGCACACAGAACGCAGGAGGCGATCGATCGAGCGTTTATCTTCCTCAGTTAAAGTTTCGTCAAAAATAGCCGCCATCAAACCGTATCTATCAGCTAAAGTAATGTAGCCTGTATGATTCACTTCGGCAAACAGCTCGCCCAAAGCAGATGGAATCAGGTTGACAGGAGTTTGCATAGAGATTGAGTCTCAACTTGACGATCGCGCGATCGGGCGTTTCTTCGGTAACAGAGGGCGATCGCACTCTTATATTTTGTAAGTATATTCCCTTAAAAGGTGTGACAATAAACAGTAAAAATTTGTGATAGCCAACAGCAAAAATTGTGAACTAAATCACATTTTATATTTCCCAATTATGTTAAGGATTGCAGTTGCGTTTGAGCGCAAACAGAACAACTGAAAACTTAATTTTTTCTAAAGATTGTAAATCTGTACTTCCTCCACAGGTTCAGCTAACTCAAACTTAAACACCCGGGAATAGAAATAGAATTCGCCGTCAAGAGTTCTTTTGATATTTTCAGCGCGGCGAAAACCGTGCTGTTCCCCTTCATAAGCAACATAAGCAACCGGCAAACCTTTAGCTTTCAATATCTCTACCATCATTTCCGCTTGATTGGGCGGAACCACTTTATCTTCTAATCCTTGAAAGAAGATAACAGGACAAGATAAACGTTCGGCAGAATGAATGGGAGAACGAGCTACATACAAATCTTTTCGTTCAGGATAAGGCCCAATCAATCCATCCAGATAGCGCGCTTCAAACTTGTGAGTATCCGTTGCCAAAGCTTCCAAATCGCTAACTCCATAATAGCTTGCACCGGCCTTAAACACATCGCGAAAAGTAAGAGCACACAGAGTAGTGTACCCCCCTGCACTGCCTCCGGCGATCGCCATTCTTTCGCCATCAACTAAATTCTTTTGAGCTAAATATTTAGCACCGTTAACGCAGTCGTCAACATCGACAATTCCCCAACTATCTTGCAGTCTTCTTCTGTATTCTCGGCCGTAACCAGTGCTACCGCCGTAATTAACATCGAGCACGGCAAAACCGCGACTCGTCCAATATTGAATTTTCAAATTCATGCTGCTAGAAGTAGCAGCAGTTGGGCCGCCGTGACTTTTGACGACAAGCGGCGGTTTTTCACCCGCAGGTGCTGCGAAATCTTGATTTTTTGGGGGATAAAAGAAACCGAAAGCAGTCAAACCGTTTTCCGTGGGAAATTCGAGCGGTTCCGGTACAGATAAATAACCAGAATTGATGCTTAAATCGCTCGATTTCCGCCAAATTTGTAGTTGACTTGTTGCTAAATTTAGTTGTACAATAGCCGTAGATTCAGTCGGCGAACCTGCGAGAAAAACAACAGTTTCTCCCCGCGCTTTGACCGACGAAATATCAGTGTAAGGCGTTTCAATTGTTGTCAACTGCTTTGTCGTTAAATCAAGACTCGCTAAATACCACTGGCCTTGCTGAGTGTAGGTGCAAATAATTTTGCTTTCCGAGACAACGGCATAAGTAGACATTCCAAAAACCCACTGAGGAAGTCCGAATTCAGCCGCCATTTCGCACAAGCTGGTTTTTATCTCTGCTTCCCCCCTTACCAAGGGGGGATTGAGGGGGGTTCTAGATTGCCAGCGGTAGAAATTCCACCAGTTAGACTTGTCAGAAACAAAATACAAAACTCCATCGGGCGACCATTCCGGTTGAAAAATCGACTCTTCAACACCGCCAGCAACTAAGTATTTTTCACCTAAAGAACCATCAGCATTAATTTCTGCAACCCACAATTCTGTGCCATCCCACGGCATATTTGGATGGTTCCAACAAATCCAGGAAAGTAGAGAATTGTCTGGACTTAAACGAGGGGAAGCATAAAAATCATTGCCCTGAGTTAAGATTTGAATATCTTCGCCGTTATCTAAATTAATGCTAACAATACTATTGACAGCTTCGCCCTCACCTGCATTGTCTTCGCGCACGCAAATCAGGCGATTTCTTTGCTTGTCAACTATCACATCTGCATAGCAAGAATTAGCAGCAGGTGTCAGAGGTTCGGGTTGAGAATCTAACGCTTGAGAATAAATACGTTGGTCGGCAAAATGAGAAAAATAGACAACACCGCCAGCAACGGCAAAAGCAGCGCCGCCGTATTCGTGAACGCGAGTGCGAACATTAAAAGGAGGCGGTGTCACGTCGCTGATTTTACCATCGGGAGTGCGCCGCACGAGGACGCTTCTCCCCGCTTCCGAAGGTCTTCCCTCAACCCAGTAAATATCATTGCCGTCAATCGCAATTTGTCCGAGTCCGACAGTTCCAGAAACAATTAAATCAGAAGAAATAGGTGATTTCCAAGAGCCGTAAGGTGATACTGTATTCATATAGTTGAGGCAGTTGTGTTTCTCGAACAAAAAAATTAATATTTGTAGTTTACAGTAATTCAGTCACCGGGGAAGCAAAATGTCTAAAAAACTCGTACTAATGGATCACGACGGTGCAGTTGACGACTATCTCTCAGTCGTGTTGCTGATGACAATGGAGGAAGTGGAAACTCTGGGAGTAATTGTCACTCCCGCCGACTGCTACATTCAACCAGCCGTGAGTGCAACGCGCAAAATCCTTGATTTGATGGGGCGTTCTGAAGTTCCGGTGGCGGCGAGTACGGTGCGGGGACTGAACCCTTTTCCGGTGTTGTTTCGGCGAGATTCCTTTGCGTGCGATCGACTTCCCATTCTAAATGAAAAAGGAACCATTGACACGCCGTTAATATCAGAACCCGGACAAAACTTTATGGTGCGAGTTTTGCAAGACGCAGCCGTACCAGTCACATTAATGGTAACGGGGCCGTTAACAACAGTAGCGCAAGCTTTAGATATCGCGCCAGAAATTGAAAGCAAAATTCAAGAAATTGTCTGGATGGGAGGCGCCCTCAATGTTATCGGCAATGTTAGCAAAGATATGGAACCCGGACAAGATATGTCGGCGGAATGGAATGCTTACTGGGACCCGATAGCAATCGAGAGAATTTGGCAAACCCAAATTCCCGTTGTCATGTGTCCTTTAGATATCACTAATAATGTACCGCTGACTGTAGAATTTTCCAATCTCTTAGCAAAACAGCGCAAATATCCCATTTCCGACTTAGCAGGACAGTGTTATGCCCTAGCAATATCTCAAGATTACTATTTTTGGGACATTTTGGCAACTGCTTATTTAGCGCATCCAGAATTTTACCAACTGCGAGAATGGGAAACAGAAATTATCACCGAAGGCATCAGCCAAGGACGCACAAAAGTTAAAACGGGAGGTCGAAAAATTCAAGCAATGGATCAAGTAGACACCGCCCAATTTTACAAATACATATTACAACAGTGGGCGAGGTAAAAATCACAATATCTGCTATAAGCGAGCAAAATCTCCGTACAAAACCCACCCTAACGCGAATATTTGCGGGCCCTTCTCTTCCCTCTCTTCCTCTGCGCCCTCTGCGCCCTCTGCGGTAAAAAAAACTCCTCTCAAAAATGCTGCCAATTCTATCAATTATCCCCTTAGCCCAAACCCCTCCCGCACCTCAAGAAATCCTCCAAATCCAAGAAGTGCGACATCTCCCCGGACAGTTAGACAACATACCAGTATTTAACAGCAACAGTCCAGAATTAGTGCTGCAAGAAGGAATTTTGCTTTCGACATTTGCCCCGGATGGTAAAAGATTTCCGGCGGCACATTTAAACTTTCCGTTTCAAGGACGTTTCGACATATTTACCCACCACATCGCCCGCGCACCTTCGCCGGAAGATTTGCGAACCTTATATCAAGGAGTAATTGTTTATAATCCAGGTAATAAACCAGTAAAATTAGATATATTGCAAGCTGCGAGTTATCTCAGTCAACCCGATGCACCTTTTATTGAATTGCCGCCACAAGTCGATAATTCAAACAGTAATATTTACGCGGGGCCGGGAAGCCGCGCTGTGAATGATATTCTCAGAGGAAGGAGACAGTCAGAGTTTGGGCCTGAGTTAATTATTCCACCGGGAAAAAGCCAACTGTTGATGAATCATCCGATACCCGTGCGGGGATTGGTACCGCCGCTAAACGGTCGATCGACCTTGATGCGGTTGCAGAGCGATGGTATAGTCTATGTTGCCAGTCTGGCGATGTTTGCCCGAGTTGACGCACAGGGAAACGAGCGATCGCCCAATTTGACAGAATGGCAAAACTTATTAGACAATGGTAATATAGCTGGGCCGCGCGATCGAACTCCCACACCACCAGAAATCACCGAAGGTCAAATAATCTACGGCCGAGTTGCCGGTGTAGCATTAGGTTCAGAATGGCGAGCACTTCTCTCAGACAACCAAGCCACATCAAACCTAGCAACTCCCCAACCCGGAACAGCATTTTCCTACGCATTAAGCAGTCTCCCGCGCGGAATGCTGGGCACAAATCAAGTGCAAAGTGCGAGAATGCTAGTCCGCTACCCAGATACAGCATACCGCGCCCACGGCAATTACGGAATTCAATACAGTCTCAGCTTGCCGCTGTACAATTCTACCCGCAACAACCAAACTGTAACTGTCGCAATTCAAACTCCAATTAAGACAGACAAATTAACTTCAGGAGGACTTAGTTTTTTAGAACCTCCGGCACCTCAAACTTTTTTTAGGGGGACGGTCAGAGTGCGGTATACTGATGACAATAAAGTGCCTCAAACTCGCTACGTGCATTTAGTGCAGCGGCGGGGACAGCAGGGGGAACCTTTGGTAAAATTAGAGATGAAATCGGGAGAAAAGCGGCTGGTAGAAGTGGATTTTATTTATCCGCCCGATGCGTCACCGCCGCAAGTTTTGACAGTGAAAACTCAGGAAAATTGAACATTAAAAATTAGTCGGTTTTTTGAAAGACTTAGGTTTTTATAGGAGATATTAAAAACTGCGCGTTTTTCCTCAGCCCGGAGGGGTTTAAACCCCCGCATCAGAGCTGCAAGTCGGTTAAAACTGAGATGTTGCACCATTGTCAAGAACAGGCAAGATGCCTGTTACACAAGAGATAAATTTCCTTGTGGAACAGGCATCTTGCCTGTTCCTAAACAAGTAATTGAGAATGGTGCAAGATGTCAGTTTTAACCGAATCAAGAGTTCGACAGAGAGAATTGATTTTTAAGAAGATGAAACCATCACGCAAACTGTGGATTATCGCCTGTGTTTTGTACGTTTTAATTCTTCTCAGTATCATGCTTTTAGCAGATACGGGGAATTTAGTCAACTTTCCTCTCGCTCATCCGCCTTATGACAAACTCGGCCACTTCATTTTGTACGGAATAGCATCTTTTTTGTGCCATAGAGCAACTGGCAAAAAAAAGATGAATTTGTTTAATTATTCTATTCCTTTCGGACCCGCAATTTTTACTATGTTCACTGCGGCGGAAGAAATGCTGCAAGCGATTTTACCAAATCGTACTGCTAGTATTGAAGATTTTTTATTTAGTTTTTGCGGGATTGCAGTTTTTTATTGGATTGGAGAAGTTTGGGATAGAACAAAAGGGCATTGATGATAGAGAAGGAAGCAGGAAGAAGGAAGTTCGGCAAGGGATTCTGTAACGGATGTAACGGATGTCAGGAAGAAGGAAGAAGGAAGTTTGTAGGGTGTGCAATGAGCATCGGTTGACGAGTGTCAGCAACTTTTGTCAATGGTGACTCTGCCCGCACGGGTAAAGAAATATTTGCAGCACAAACTGGAGCAACTGTCAATACGCTGGCTGCTGCTGCCACAGTTAAAAATTGATTTTTTTTGAACTTGTTTAACATTAGCAATTAACCGGAATTTCCAATCTGAACAATGTGTTTAAGAGCGTTCAATCACTCTCTTCCAAAAACGTTTGTACTCGACCATTTGGTCGCAAAACAACTCTAATTTTCGGGTTTTTCCCATTAGACACGGCAGAAACAAACGGCTCGCCGGCTAATGGCATATTAATTTGCTCGATATAATCTGCTGCGGCTTTTCCCATTGGCACAATACTTTGAATTGACCCAGTTTCATCGATCAGCACGCTGTATTCCAAAGTTTGTTCCATTCCTTCTGGAGGCTTCCAGCGTTCCTCAAAGTAAGTTCTAGCTTCTGAAACTTGAGGAATTGTATCAAATAAAGTGCGGTTTTTTTTGCTCGCCGCAGCCTGGTTGTTGTCCTCGGACTCGGTGGTTGGTTGAGCGTCCTCAAGGGGTGGGAGTTCGGTACTGGCGGGGGGGACAATCGGCTCGATGGAGCGAGGGAAGGGCGGCAGCGGGGGAACGGGAAATCGGGAAGCAGACAGGGAGGGCGGCAGGGGGGGCGGTACGGCGGGAGCTAGTCTCGGCGGTAAGGGGGGCAGCAGGTAGGGTACTGGTGCGGGTGCTTGGAGGTCGGAAATGGGCGGTTCTTGGGGGGCGGGAATAGTGATTGTTTGTCCTTGAGGGAATGCTGGGGCGCTCTGTGGGGCGCTGGGTGCGCTGCCGTTGGCGGGAAATAGCAGGGGTGGCTGCTGGATGGGGCTGGGTTTGTTGGTTGGGGAGGTTGGGGCGATGGCGATGGGGGGCAAGCTGGGGCTGGGGGAGGCGGCGGTGTTGATGGGTGGGGGCGGCAGGGGCGGTAAACCGGGTGTGGCTGGGGGTGTTGGTGCTGGGGGTGTCGGTAGGGCGGGAACTGGACTGGGGGAAACGCCTGCAGCTAGCTGGGGGTTTCCAGGAACGGGGGCGAATTGTGGATTGGCGGGGGCGGTGGCGGGGACTGAGGCGGTTTGCGGGGAGGTGGCGGCCCGATCGAGCATTTTAACAATTCCCGTCGTCAGGCCTGCGCTGGCGACAAGCATGGCTGCCACCTTGAGCCAGGGTGAGGACAGCGGCCGTTGGGACTCGCGGTTGAGGTTGGGAAGCGCGATCACTTCGGCGGCGCAGTCATCTAGTGCTGTGGCCAAGTCAAACAGTTGCAGGGTGCTCAAGGGAACTACTGGCCCGGATTCTGCGGCGCTCAAAGATCCTAAAAACAAGTTGTGGGCGAGCAAGCCGCGGGGCTCTAAGCGGGGGGGAACCGGAAGGTAGGAAGTTGGGAGAGAGTAGGGGTTGGAAGTTGCTAGTTCGGAAGTGTTGACGGCTCGATCGAATATAACGGCATTACGCGCGACTTCTGGCGAGTCTGGGCCTGCTGCGGTAAGGCCGGTTTGAGAGTTGAGGTTGCTTTCCCAATCGCGGGATTCGCTGAGCAAGTTTTGGACGTAGTTGCTGACAGCTTCGTGGAGGGTTTCGAGTTGAATTCGATCGCCCCTAAGCGTAACGTGTTGGGTATCTGGCAGCCTGGGGTCGTCGAGTCGCAGCTCGAAACTTAAAGATTTAAACACCGGTTGGCCCGCCCAGCGAGATAGAGGCGAACTTTTGGCTGTAATTTCCAGCGTGCAAGTGGGGGGCGTGAACCGTTTGAGAACCATAGCAGGAAGTCTGTTGACTGTTGACTAATGACTGTTGGCTGTTGACTGATGACTAATGACTAATGACTAATGACTAATGACTAATGACTAATGACTAATGACTGTTGTTTAATTCTTAGCGCGGTCTAGAAGAGCCAGCCAGAGTCGCCTGTGACCGCCGGGACTGCTGTAAAATAGCAAATCGATCAGGAGTTTGAGCGCCAAATTAGTCAGTTCTCGGGCGGATAAATTTTCTGCATCTTCCATACGATCGGCATAAGTGTTGCTGAACCTATCAATATAGTCTCCCAGCAAAGCGACTGTGTGAGGTTCGCGGTTTTGCTCAGCCATTTGTTCCAGCAAAGCAACAGCGCGGCGGATTAAAGCTTGGTGCTGTTTTGCCAAATGACAGCTTATCAAAACTAGCGATCGAGCTTCCTCCACATCGAGTTTTTTGCGCCCTCCCTGGCCTTTCCGCAGCGGGTTAGATTGGCGCAGCCGCCACAAAGCTACCCGATCGGCTACCATTGGCTCTAAATTCAGTTCGGCTGCTACCTTGAGCATCGCCTCTGAGCCAATTTCTGCCAGTGCTTCTAGGGCTAACAGCACTAAATCCAGTTGGGCTTTAATGTTGTCCAACTGGGTAGGTTCTGGTGCTTTTCGGGTCAATTCTTCCCAGTTGGGAGATTGACCCGTTTCGTTTGTGGGAGCGGAGGGCTTTACGGTCGAGCGCATGGCTTCAGCACGGGAAATTAAGACAGGTTGAGGCAGGATATCAAACAGTATGCAGTGATAAAAGCTTTGCGGCCTGTGGGCAACAGCACATCTGTTAATTTGTCTCCATAGCTCGTTGCTTTGATTCCGGCAATCATAACTGCTGGACGGAGTTGCGGGCTAAAAGTTGCGGCTTCAAGTTTGATCGATCACAATCCGCAAAACCCATAGATTTTTACTTCTAACCATCCTACCCCGCAGAGTGACCGAAATCAAATCAGTGCTTTGAAACTATCGGGACTTATATCAATGCAAATATCCTAGCGCTCTCGAATGCTACTTATAGTCTGTCGCTACTTATAGTCTGTCAGATTATAGTTGTCATTGCTTCATCTGGCGCCATCTATGGATATTACGGAGCAATTTGGTAAAAAAGTTAGACATTTCAGAAAGCTCAGAAATCTTTCCCAAGATCAGCTTGCAGAACTATCGGAATTACACCGCACCTATATTGGTTCAGTTGAACGAGGTGAAAGGAATATAACGCTACTTAATGCCAGCAAAATAGCCAAAGCATTATCCGTTAGTCTAGCTGAACTGGTAACTGCTGATGACTGAAAGAAGACTAGAGCAAATTTTAGCAAGATACCAAAACTCATTTACCGAAAAAATTTATGCAGAAGAGAATGAAGAACACGATATTTTAATGGATGTGTTTGGTATTTCTCCAATAATAAAAAAAGAAAATAGGCAATATTGGGGACGTGAGTTAGGTATGTGTTGGCAATTGTTAGTTACTGAAACCTGTAAAACATATTGCAGTAGCTTTCAGCCAGCATTTAAAGTTGGAAGCGATGAGCCGTGCGATCTGATTGTTGATGGGTACGCAATAGATACAAAATATCGTATTGGCTCAGGAGACTCTGGAACGCTGAAAAAGTTCAAATCTTATGGCCAACTACTTCGTACTTATAATTACGAACCCGTATTTTTAATTCTCAGACAAGATAATTTGCCCGCAGCTATTACAGCGTGCCAAGTAGGGACTTGGAAAGTTTACACTGGGGAGGATTCGTTTGAGTTCATAAAAACAATAAGCGGGTTTGATTTAAAGTCATTTCTTATTGAAAAAGTGGGAGAATTCCCTGTATACCGCTGAAACTATCAAGGCGCTTGTTGATAATCTCTATGTAGTCAGGTACAATTTCAATGCCCACATACCTAATGCCAAATTCTTGCGCCGCCAGCAATGTGGTTCCCGATCCTGCGAAAGGATCGATTAGAATAGAATTTTCCAAACGCGGTACAAATATTTCGACCAGCTTTCTCATTAGAGCGATTGGTTTAACTGTGCAATGGACGTTAAACTCCTCGGTTTTCTCACGCTGTATACCTTCTAAAATATTTGACTGAAAACCACCGAACTGATCTTTAGTATAAAATAGACCAGTACCATACTCCTGTAGAGTTTCCAAGTAATTATTGACCAGTGGTTTTTGAAGTACGCAGATTGCTTCCCATTCGTTCCTCAGACAACTGTGCCAACCATCCCATTGTTCAGAATTTTCATATCCTTTCTTCTCTAACTGTTGTTTGATATTGACACCTTTAGGAATACCACTCGATCTTTTATAAACAAGAATATCTCTCGCATAGAAACCAGCACTTTCAAGTGCAACTTGTACGTGAGCAACAGTCCGTGTGCTGTTGAAAACTAAAACTGTCGCACCCGGTTTGCAGATCCGAAAAAGCTGCTCACCCCACTCAAAGCACCACTTTTCATAATCCAGAGTGTTGTTGCGATTCCTTTGATACCATTTTTCGTTTCTGACTCCACCTGCTAAACCACTGCCATAGGGAATGTTTTTAACAAGGGTTTTATTTCCCTTGCCATTGACTCTTTCAATACGCCTTTGAATTTCTGAGTCATCCCATTTATGACCAATAAATTCATAATTATAAGGTGGGTCAGTGATACACGCAGAAATATAATTTTCTGGCAAGGTCTTCATCACTTCACGACAGTCGCCAACCAAAACTTCATTTGAGGGAGTTTTTTTCATTAGTCAGGCAGTTAGTAAAGTGGAAAATCAACTCTTAATTATTCCACATTTGCAGTATAGTATCCATTCCGGTTGCATCAGTATGATATGTTCGTTGCGACTTGTTTTGCCGCACACAAGTATATAATTACGAGTCAACCGGAAATGCGTAAATCCTCACTATTTCAAATAAACAACCGTCACACCTGCACCTCCTTCTTTTTGACTGGCGAGTTCAAAGCGGGAAACCTGCGGGTGATTCGCGAGGAACTCGTGAACCCCGCGTCGCAACTGTCCCGTACCTTTGCCGTGAATTATCCACAGGACTCCGTATTCCACGGCCTTGGAAAGAGCTCTGTCTATTTCGATTTCTGCGTCTGAGACTCTCGCACCCCGTAAGTCGATCGAATTATTAGCAGTGCGAATGGCAATTTCGGGATTGGGTTTTGCAGGTTCCGCCGCTGCTTGCTTGGCCTTAGCGGTAGCGAGTGCTTGTGCTTGGGCTGCAACCTTGGCTAATTGAGCTTTAGTTTCCGGTTTTTGACCGTCGAGGGATTCAATTTCTGCCAGTTTGACAGTCATTTTCATAATCCCAAACCGGACGCTCAACTCTTCGTTAGCGTCGGGGCCGCTGAGGACTTCGGCGGTTTGGCCCAAGCTGGGAATGCGGATGCGATCGCCCACTTTCGGCATAAAACTCGGTTTGGGTTTAGCCGGTTGCTGTCGAGAGGGCAGGTGTTTTTGGGAAATTTGATTTAAGGTTTCTGTCGCTTCTTGGGCATTTTGAGCCGTCTGGTTGCCCGACTGCAAGCGACGAATGATTTGAGCAATTTCTGATTTCGCCGACCCTATCGCCTCATTTACTGCCACTTCCTGAGCTATTTTTAGTTCTCGCTCCCGCTCTTGCAAAGCGGCTGCTTTTTGAGAAACTTCTCTGTGCAGTTTTTCGGTTTGGTGTAGCAGTTGAGTTGCTTCTCTGGCCTTGGTTTCCTGTTTCCGGCGCTGTGCTTCGAGTCCAGCAATCACTTGATTGACATCTTGAGAGGCTCCCCCGACATAGGTTTGAGCTTCTTCGACTATGGATGCTAGCAAACCGAGTCTTTTGGCAATGGTGAGGGCGTTGGAACGTCCGGGAATTCCCCACAGCAAGCGATAGGTTGGCTGCATGGAATTGTCGTCAAATTCTACTGAGGCATTTTCAAAGCGGGAGTCTTGATATTTGAGGGCTTTGAGTTCGCCAAAGTGGGTAGTTGCAACTGTTAATAGGGAATGTTGGGCGAGGTATTTCAACAGGGCGATCGCCAATGCACTGCCTTCTGAGGGGTCTGTACCCGCTCCTACTTCGTCTAACAAAACTAAAGATTTGGGAATTGGTAATTGGGAATTAGTATTTGGGATTTGGGGTTGGGGAATTTGTAATTTAGGTTTGAGAATTGGGAGAGCAGAAACAGTGTCCTGTGTATCTGTGACTTCTTGGTCTTGCTGTTGGGAATTACTAATTGGAAGGTGGGGATTTTCTTCCCCTTCAGCCTGCGATTTATTGTCATCTAAAACTTCTAAAATGCGGCTGATGCGGCGGATATGGCCGGAGAAAGTAGACAAACTTTGCTGCAAAGATTGTTCGTCACCAATATCGGCCAAAATATTGTCGAACCAAGGCAATTCTACGGGTTCGCGGGCGGCAACAAACATTCCTGCTTTCGCCATTAAAGCTGCCAATCCCAAGGTTTTGAGGGTGACTGTTTTGCCGCCAGTGTTGGGGCCGGTGATGGCGACGACGCGGATGTGCGGCCCGATCGTTAAATCGACCGGCACGACTGGAAAGCCTTGCTCGTATTGTTGCTGCCAAACTAATAAAGGATGGCGCAACTGTCGCAGGGTAATTTGCGATCGCAGGTTGCGAATTAATAATTGACTGTTTTCTGAGTTTTCCTCATCTTCTTTTTCCTCTTTTTCCTCATCTTCTGTTTCGGGATTTTTTGGTGCTAATTCTGGCTCTCCCAATTCGATAAATTTCGGCGGATTTGCTTGCAACCAAAAACTATAACGCGATTTAGCGGCCGCTAAATCTAAAGTTGTAACTACCACCACCAATCTGTCTAAATCTGGTTTTACTGCTGCGACTTGCTCCGTGAGGGCGCGGCGGACTGCTTCTTCTTCGGCTTGTTCTTGCCTGAGCAACTGCCGCATTTGGTTGTTAAGATTGACTGTGCTGTGGGGCTCAACGTACAGTGTCGCGCCGCTGGCCGAGGAGTCGTGAACGATGCCCGGTATGGCATCTTTTTGGGGAGCTTTGACGGGAATGACAAAGCGTCCGCTTCTTTGGGTAATTAGCTGTTCTTGTACGGCGTTGGATTGGCGCTGCAAAATCCCCTGCAATATTTGATAAATGCGATCGCGCAACTGTCGCATTTGAACTCTAATTCCTGCTAATTTAGGAGTGGCTCTGTCTGCTACTTGAGCGCGATCGTCTATACAGCGATGGATTTCTTGCTCTAGTTCGGGATAAGTCCGCAATTGAGCTGCCAGTTCTTTGAGCGTCGGCACATCTGGCTGAGAGTCAATTATCCGGCGCAATTGCCTTGCTCCAGCGAGGGTAGTAGCAATTGCCAGCAATTCTTCGCCGCTGAGCAAACCTTGCAGTTCGGCTCGCTGCAGGGAAGTGCCGATGTCTTGGATTCCTTCAAAACTCAAAGCACCGCCAGCGCGGCTCTCTAACTGATAAGCTTCCTGAGTTTGGGCTAGGAGTTCTGCTGTTTGAGCTTGAGTTGCCGGGATTTCGAGGTCGAGGGCGGCGGCAACGCCGAGTTTGGTGGCCGCGAAGGTAGCCAAGTGCTGACACAGGCGCGGCCATTCTAATAGTTCTAGTGTTTCGGCTTGAATCAAAGTTGAGGTGGTGTTGGTAATTGGCATTCTCAGGCGCTGACCGAGAAGGTGAATTTAACGATACTATTAATTGATTTTAAAGTTTTTTATTGTTTCCTGGCGCAATTTGAGAAAGTATCTGCGATCGCCCTCAGCAGTCTTTCGGCAGAAAGCTCTGATGTACCATTAATTACGAAGGAGAAAATTTGCATTTTTGCATTGCCCGTCTAAAATTATACCTTCTAGTGATACCATTCCCCAAAAAATTTGCAACTTTAGGCAATCTCCCAACTATTATACAGTAAATCATTCCCAATTTTTTGATCTAAAATATAAAATCTAAAATGGTATGGGCGATTTGGGGTTTTGAGGAAGCGGGCATCGGTTGTTTTTTGATGTAATTGAACTATTTTGGAATTTTAAATCTGTCAGCGCAATTCTGGCGGTTGTATCCTAAAAAGTAATTTGTAGAGTTGGTAGAAGTATGGCAAAGATTCTGGCGATCATCGGGGATACTGTGACTTTTCAAGTTGTGCAAGAGTTACTCAGCCAAGAGGGACATCAGGTGAGAGTCGTTCCCGACGACAAGGAGGGTTTAGACTTGGCGAGGGAATTTTCCCCCGATGCGATAATTTGCGACGGGACTTCCCCTCAAATCAACTTTTTGGAGGTGTGCCGGCTGGTGAAAGTCGATTCCCTACGGGATAGCTTCGCTTCACGAGAATTGGCAACAGCCTATTTTATTCTGCTGACAACACCGGAGCAATTGGATGAAATCCAAGAATTGGATGCGCCCTTTGACGATTTTCTGTTTAAACCGATTGTTAAGCAGGAATTATTGGCGCGGGTGCGCGCGTCTAAGCGATCACACGAGTTGAGGGCGCGGTTGGAGTTCACCCAGCAAGAATTGGATCTGTCGCGCGATCGAATTCTGCAAACAGAAAAAATGTCTAGTTTGGGCGAATTGGTGTCGGGTATAGCCCACGAAATTAACAACCCAATTACTTTTATTTACAGCAATCTAACTCACGTCCAAAGCTACACAACCGATTTAATTGAACTGCTGCGATTGTATCAAAAAGAGCTAGTCAATCCCGGATCGGAAATTCTGCAAAAACAACAAGATATGGATGTGGAATTCGTACTCGACGATTTATTAAAAATTGTGAGTTCCATGCGTACCGGGAGCGATCGCATCCGCCAAATAATCTTGTCGCTACAGGATTTTTCCCGCAGCGATCGATCGGGCTGGCAGTTATTTGATGTTTCCGACGGTTTAGAAAATACTCTGTTGTTGTTGCAGCACCGCTTGCCGGCTCGCGAGGGAAGGCGAGACATCAAAGTGATGAAACAATTCGGCAATTTGCCACAGATTGAGTGTTACGCAGGTCTGCTCAATCAAGCTTTTCTGAATATCATCAATCACGCGATCGATGTTTTAGAAGAGTCGGCTCAAGAGTTGGCAGAGTTAGAATCAATCAAATTTAAGCCTGTGATTTTGATTAGCACTCAGGTGGTCGATGCTCAGCGAATTTCGATTGAGATTGCTGATAACGACATGGCAATTAGCAAAGATATCACAGCGCAACTTTCTGAGCCATTTTTGGTTGCCCAACCTGCGGAACCACCTATATCATCGGGACTTGCTCTCAGCTATCGGATAATTGTAGAGCAGCACAAAGGAGAGTTCAAGTGTTTTTCCGAACCGGGTAAAGGCACTAAAATTCAGATAGAAATTCCGCTGCGTCACAGTTAATTCACAGTATTTACCGTTGATGGGGCGGGTTTTTGAAATTGTTGGTTTTAGCCGGAAATTGTTGTGAATCCGCCCCATCAATGACTGCATTTTTTAAATGTAAAATTTTATATAGGGCTTGCTGAAAAAGCCCACAAATCGAATCTAGGTGCCAAACAGCTTGAAAAATGGGAGATTCGGAGATGGGTTCCCAAATTTACTCCACAATTTTCCACCGAAATCCAAGGATTTTGAGCCAAAAAACGTCATAACGAGAGCACTTTTTTGTGTTTAAAAATCTTGAAACCCTTGGCAGTCATAGCTTCTAGTGCTATTCAGCAAGCCCTATATAGGAAATAGCAGCAGGGGAGCATCTCACTTTTGTAACCAAGCTAGAAATTGGAGTTTTGAGGCAGGAGTCAGAAGGAAGGAGCCAGAAGGAAGGAGCCAGAAGAAGTGTTTTTACAAATATGAGATGCTCCTAGCAGAAGTTATCGAAAAGAGATGATAGTTGATATCCAAGAGATTGGAAGGAGAGGCGAAAACAATTTTTAATTCGGTGGTGAGATAGGCGTTGGTGAATGAAACTCTGAGCGAAATTTCGGTTATAATTGATATAATTAATCTGCGTTAATCTGTGTTAATCCGCCCTGATCTGCGGTAAAAAAAAGACAATTTATCGGGCCGCAGATGACAAAGAATTGACGCAGATTCACGCGCTTGTCGAGAATAGAAATATGAATAATTTCGATGCTAACAGATTTGATATTAAGCTAAATTAGGACTTACCCAGCAATCCTATGGAGAGGGGCAACCACAGGGGACTGCCCCTACAAAACGTGCTCATGTAGATGTTGTGTGTCCAGCAGTGGAATAAGTGACATACTCCTACATCAAACCGAGTACGGTTATGATGTAGGCTTCTTTGCAGCCCGATGAAGGGTTTGCAAAATTTCCTTCGTGGTACTTTTATCCATAGTTCCTACTACAGAAAGCTTCCCACTACGGCGTTTTATACTGGGGAAAATGTCCAACCCCAGTCTTTTTAGATTGATCGCAGCATTGATGTCGCGGTCAACCGTCAAAGATTCCTGCTCATCCCAATAGTCTCTGATGCTGCAATCGGTGAAAATTATTTCATCCCGATAGCTGAGAACCATTGAAGTATAAGCAGGGTTTTTAGAAATAACAACTGCCCCAGCTTTGGCGGCTATGTAGTTCAGTGTTGTAAAGAAGTTACCAAATGCAGCGTCAGACCAAGACTTATTTAATCCTGACTTTGCTGATTGATTATTTGACAGAAAAGTTCCATCTTCAGCCTGTTTAGGTTTGTTCCGTTTGGTCAAACCTTTCAGATTCAAGTCTTCGTGAAAGAAGATTTTCTTACCATTTTTCACTAGCTTGTGGGCTGTATTGTAGTGAAAATCTTTACGACAACGTGCAATGCGTTGGTGCTGTCTAGCTTCACGCTTTGCCAGTTTACGACGAGATTTACTACCTCGTTTCCGCTGATTTCGCTTGGTTGAAATTCGGTCTAATTTGGCTTGATTCTTGCCTAGAGGCTTAAGAGACGAGAGTTTTTCACCTTCAGAGGTTGCCAGATACACGTCTTCATGCAAAACTGCATCCAATCCCAACGAATTATCCCAAGTCGATACAATTGTGTCCTGACTTTGAGTTGGCACACTCACGTCCTCTAGGACGAATTGAACAAACCAACCATCAGCCTTTTTCGTGACACTGACTTGCTTGACGATGAATCCATCTGGAGTTGGACGGTGCATTCTAACTTTGGCAACTCCCAACTTAGGGAGTTTCAAGTACAGCCAGTTTTTCCTAGTTAGTTTAATCCAACTATTACTCGCCGTAGCGAAAATCATAGTTCTGAAGCTAGCTTCAGATTTAAACCGTGGTCTACCCGATTTACCGCCACTGCTGTCACCAACGATGAATCGCTCAAATGCCTTGTCAACACGCTTTGATACGTCTTGTAAAACGGTTGAGTCCACTCTTGAAAAGTCCAGCAATTCACCGCTATGAAAAACTTTTACCAAATCTTTCTTGATAATTGGTAACTGTTTTTTCTGGCTATAATAGTTGGGCTTTTCTCGGACAGGGGCGATACTACTAATTAGCGGACAAGCATTTACGCTTGAACGATTCATCGACCACCAATCAAACCTGTCTCCCAGTTGGCGGTTGTACCAATAACGACAAATTCTCAGCCACTCATTTAATCTGAGTTTCTGATTAGTGTCGGGATAAAATTTGTACTGGTACGTCGTTTGCACCATTGTTTTGGGATTTTAGCTTTACTTGGTGTTATGGTAGCAGATGTAATTATTCAGTGTCAATACCGTGAGCCAAGATTTTATCCACAAGGCACGAGGAGTTTCGGCGCTCAAGTGTCACTTGGTGTTAACTACGAAGTATCGAAAGAAAATCCTGACAAGCCCAATGCTGACAAGGCTTGAATCGATCTTCAGGGACTTAATGGGAAAATGGGAGGGAAGACTGATAGAATTCAACGGGGAGAGCGATCATGTTTACCTGTTGTTGCAGTACAACCCGCAGACAGAACCAAGTAAGTTGATTAACAACTTAAAAACTGTTTCTAGTCGGTATTTAAGGAAAGAGTTCGCAGACGAAATTAACCAAGCTTACTGGAAAGAAGTATTTTGGACAAATGGATACTTTATCGCTTCTTGCGGTGGAGTAACTGTTGAACAATTGAAAAAATACATCGACGAGCAAAATAGACCTACCGAATAAAGAATTCGTTCGTCTCGTCATCCACTCGCTCACGGATCAATGCTTTAAGCATATGAGGTCGCAAGCGGGTGGAATCCTCATCTTCAGCAAGTCTTTCATCCCACACTAACCGAAGCGGTATAGTGTGGGGATTCCCGCCTGTTTAGCTAAAGGGAGACTTGCGCGCCTTGAGTATCGAGGCCGATCGCCCTTACCTCAGCATTTACCCCAAATTCCCCCCAAGCAGCCACCATCGCTTTCTCAACAGCCTCAGCGGATGTCACATCCGTTAAAGCCAAAAGCGTCGGCCCGGCACCGCTAATTACCATTCCACAAGCCCCTGCATTCACGGCGGCTTCTTGCACCCTTTCATATCCGTTAATCAGAGATTGCCGGTAAGGTTGGTGAATTTTGTCTTGGAGGGCGCAGCGCAGCCAGTTTTCATTCCCAGTTTCCAAAGCCCGCACTAGCAAACCGAGGTGTGCAGCATTAAAAATCGCGTCAGCCTTACTGTAATCTGCTGGCAAAACTCGGCGGGCTTCGGCTGTAGACAGTTCAAAATCCGGGATGGCTACCACAGCCACAATATTTGGATGCCAGGGAATATCGCAAATCTCCCAGGAACCCCCCCCTTGCCCCGCTTCGGTAAGGGGGAGTGATGGTTGAATTTCCGCATCTAAGGGTGATTGTTCTCTTAGCCCCGCTTCACGGAGGGGGAGTTGTTCTCTTAGCCCCCCCTTAGTCAGGGGAGATTGGGGGGGTGCATTGCTAGCAGCGAGGCGACAACCTCCGAGTAAAGCGGGGACAACGTTGTCGGGATGGCCTTCAAGTTCGATCGCCAATTGCATCACTTCCACCTGACTCAAAGGCTTTCCGGCTAATTCATTTGCACCGACTAACCCACCGATAATAGCTGTGGCGGAACTTCCTAAACCTCTAGCCAGCGGCACTTGCATATCTATATGTATGGCTACGGGCGGTGGCGATTGGTTCAGGCGATCGTATAACTTGACAAATGCTTGATAGGCGAGATTGCTTTCGTCTGTCTTGACTTTGGCGGCTTCTTTGCCTGTAACTGTAATTTTTAGTTTCTCTGTTGCGGAGGCTTCTAGTCGGGAGAATTGGAAATGATTGTAGAGGCTTAAAGCGGCGCCGATGCAGTCGAATCCGGGGCCGAGGTTGGCGGTGGTGGCGGGTACGGTAACGGTGATAGTGGAAGTTACGGACATTTTTTGAATGGTGGATTTGGAATGTTTAACCGCCGATGAATGCGGATGAACGCAGAGCGAAGGATATTATTATACTATGTTTTCAAAAGCACTCTATTTTTGCAGACTTTTAAGATGCTGTATGGCATCTTGATAATCGTTGGTATTGCCGTCTTTTTGATAAAGTTCCG
Organism: Microcoleus sp. N9_A1; assembly: GCF_036701795.1. Lineage (NCBI taxonomy): Bacteria > Bacillati > Cyanobacteriota > Cyanophyceae > Oscillatoriales > Microcoleaceae > Microcoleus > Microcoleus sp. N9_A1. Next base: position 29,777 of record NZ_JAUBRI010000037.1, on the reverse strand, counting down.
CTGCTTTTTGATAATCGGCGATCGCCCCCGGTTTGTCTTCTAAGAACTCGCGGACTCTGGCGCGGTTGTAGTAAGCGTCGCCGTAGTTGGGGTTGATTTCAATGGCGCGATCGAAATCTGCTTTAGCTGCTGGGTAGTCTTGGAGGTTCCGCCCGCGAATTATGCCACGTTTGTTGTGCGCTTTGGCGTAGTTTGGATTGAGGCGGATGGCTTCGGTGTAATCGGCGATCGCGCCTTCAATGTCGCCTGCTTCGGACTTGGCTAAACCGCTGTTAAATAAGTCTTCAGCAGAATTTTGAACGATGAGTATTGGCGCTGACTCTGCTGGAATGGCAGGGGATATGCCACCCAAAACGGTAACAAATCCTAAAATGCCGATCGCCGGGTAAAAGTGTTTCATAAATCTAAGCAAAAATTCGAGCGACAGAGCAACTAAAACCGGGTAACAAAGGCGAGGTCAATTCATCAGCGCTCAACAGCGTAGCAATGAGTCTTAAACTTGCTTGTTCCCTGCGATAAACTTCTATTTGCTGCAACCGCCAATTCACAATCCAGTATTCCTGTACTCCTCGTACCGAATAGAGTCTGAGTTTCAAATCTCGATCGCGTCTTTCATTGTCTGCACCGAGGGACAATACTTCAACAACTAACTCAGGTGCGGCGGTTAAATGGCCGGCTTCGTCTAGCAAGATAGCCAAGCGTTCATTGCTGGCCCAAACTACATCAGGAATAACGTTATCAGCATCCGTGAAAATGATACCTGGATTGATTCCTGCTCGTCCTAAATTAGTCTCTCGCGACCAAGTATTAAGTTCTTGGTAGAGGTTGCCTATAGCTTGTTGATGACCCCAATGCGGTGCTCTAGTCACAAATAACTCTCCATCAATAATTTCGTAACGATCGCCGTTATCGGGCAATAGTTCTAAATCGGCGGTAGTCCAGCGTACTTTATCAGATATTGTCTGGTTCATACAAGCACTCTTGATAGGTGATACAAACATTCTAAACGATCGAGCTTATACACGCTCCGCGGCTTGAAACAATAGGCATACACTGACTTTCGCTTTTTGCAGGCGAAACTCAGAATATTGAAACCCGCCTGGGCGCGGGTTTCGTTTTTGTAGAGGCGATTTCGCATCGCCAAATTGTCCGATCGCCCAATTTAAAATTATTTAAAATTTTAAATCGCCGGATTACTTCAAAATAGTTTTAGAAGCAATCCGAGTTTTCTTGCGATCGGCTTCACTCAATTGTTCACCAGATTGCAAACGAGTAGCAGAGGTTTGTAGCACAGTTGCGGCACTTTTATCGCCCATTTGCAAAGCAGTTTTAGCGGCAGTTTGCAGCATCGTTGCCGCACCAGCGCGATCGCCCTGTTGTAACCTAGTTTCTGCAAGTTGAGTTTGGCGGTATTTAGCCAAAGCTAAAATGTGCTGTTGTACCATCGGGTTAAGAGCCGGCTGATAAACTTTCAGGACATTAGCAGAAAGTGCCACAGGATCGGAAAGCAAACTTTGACCGACAGTCGGATCGTCGTAGCGAATTTGCAATTGCCCGATCGTCTGTGTACCTTCGGGCAACTGTCCAATATAAATATTAGCCAAAACTACTCGCTCTATATCCTTCATTAAATCTCCCAGGCGCACCATAAAACGATCGCCCTCTTGCTGTACCGGTAATTCGATCGTATCCGGGGCAACTTGGGCGATCGGTTTGAGTTCGGCTAACCGCACTTTTGGCATCAGTGAAAATAGCAAATAAGCATTAGTCAAACCTACACCTTGGATGCGAGTAAATAGTTTGCCAAACTCGTCAACCGCATCTTCGGGACGCTGAATGTGAGCCAGAGCACCGCCGCCAGCGTCAGCAATTTTTTCCAAAATATCCTGGTTCCAGTTATCGCCAAATCCCAGAGAATTTAAAGTCATGTTGTAGTCGGCAGCCAATTTAGCCAACTTCAAACAGCGGCTGTCGTCGCCGTGTTCGTTTTCGCCGTCAGTCAGCAGAAACGCCTGAGATATAGCTTCTTTTTTGCCTTTGCCCAACTCTTCAATACCTAACTTAATGCCCTCATCAATTGCTGTGCCACCGGCCGATCGCAATTGCTCAATTTGCCGTTTAATGCTGCTGGGATCTCCCACAATTTGATTGGGGACGAGGACTTTGGCTTTATGATCGAAAGCCACCGCGCAAAAGCGATCCCCGGGCTTCAACCTGTCGAGCAACCGTCCGGCGGCTTGTTTGACGGTTTCCAAGGGGCGTCCGCCCATCGAACCGCTGTGGTCGAGAATCAGGCACAGGTTTAAGGGTACGCTGGAGTCGATCGAGCTTGCCGTCGCAGATACCGAAATCGCTAGCTGGCGCTGCGTTGAGGGCGCAGCAGCGTCAAGGTTAGGGTCGTTTAAAACCGGGAGCAAACTAACTTTCATGCGGGATACCTAAAGATTGCGTTACTATTTCTTTAAGAATAGCTCCATCAGTTCAGGCAACATTTCGGTTATATGAACACACCAATTAAAGCTGTGCAATCGCCATACTACGGGGAAGGGAACTCTCGGACGCCACCTCCCGATTTGCCATCCCTGTTGCTGAAGGAGCGGATCGTTTATCTGGGTATGCCTCTAGTGCCTGCGGTAACAGAACTGATTATCGCTGAACTGTTGTTCTTGCAGTACGAAGATGCCGAGAAGCCGATCAAAATCTACATCAACTCGACCGGCACTTCTGGTTACAGTGGCGAACCCGTCGGCTTTGAAACAGAAGCCTTCGCTATCTGCGACACAATCAGATACATTAAGCCGCCCGTGCACACTATTTGCCTCGGTTCGGCAATGGGGATGTCTGCGATGCTGTTAGCGGCTGGTACAAAAGGCTTTCGAGCGAGTTTGCCCCACGCTTCTATTGTGTTGCACCAACCCAAGGCTTACACGCGGGGTCAAGCAAGCGACATTCAAATTCGGGCTAAGGAAGTGCTGGCAAATAAAGCAACAATGCTTGAGATTTTTGCAAGCTGTACAGGCCAACCGATCGAAAAGATTACTAAAGATATGGATCGGTTGCTGTACCTGACGCCCCAGGAAGCTAAAGAATACGGTTTGATCGATCGAGTTCTTGAAAGTTCCGAAGAATTGCCGAAACCGCTGCCGGCTGGAGTCATCTAACTGGGAATGGGGAATAGGGAATGGGGAATGAGTAAGAATTAAGGGTTAATGGCTAGTAGTTTCTACCCTGATTAGTTATTCAATAGTCTTTTTATGACTAACAATGCCCGATGCCCAATGCCCAATGCCCGATGCCCAATGCCCGATGCCCAATTGCCCGATCACCAATTACCAACTAAACGGAGTTCCGAATTATGCCTATCGGTGTGCCAAAAGTTCCCTACAAGATGCCGGGGGGTTATGATACTCAGTGGATTAATATCTACGATCGCCTCTACCGGGAACGGATTATTTTCTTGGGCAGGGACGTTGACGATGAAATTGCCAATCAAATCATCGCTGTGATGCTCTATCTCGATTCGGAAGATTCAGGTAAGGATATCATTTTGTACATCAATTCCCCAGGCGGGATGGTGTCGGCAGGCATGGCTATTTTTGATACCATGCAGCACATTAAATCGGACGTGGTGACGATTTGTGTGGGCTTGGCTGCTTCGATGGGTTCTTTCCTGTTAGCTGCCGGTGCGAAGGGGAAACGGTTAGCTTTGCCTCACTCGCGAATCATGATTCACCAGCCTTCTGGGGGCGCCCGGGGACAAGCAACGGATATTCAGATTGAGGCGAAAGAGATTTTGCGGCTGCGCCACCAACTGAATAATATCTATGCTAAGAATACTGGCAAGCCGATCGAGAAAATCGAGAAGGACATGGATCGCGACTATTTCATGTCCGCTGAGGAAGCCAAGGAATACGGCTTGATTGACAGAGTGATCGAAGATCGTCCGTAAGTTATTTTTTCGCTTCAGTAGCGCGGGCCACCCTCGCACTACGACCTAGTTCCCAGTAAATTTTGGCAGAATCTTTACATTTAAGGATTCTGCCATATTTAATGGTACTATCAACGCTCATTCATGCTAAATGGATATTGCAGATTATTACCGACAGTTAGGACTGAGGTCTGGTGCCAGTTTATCGCAAGTTAAAGCCTCTTATCGGCAGTTAGCGAGACAGTATCACCCCGATGTGAATCCGGGAAACGAACAGGCTAAGAATAAGTTTATTGCTATTACTGAGGCTTATAAGTTCTTGGTGAATATTGCCCCCCACTATGTTGGGGAGTCGAAAGTTGCCAATTCAACTGTGCCACCTACTTCGACGCCGCCGGATCTGGGGGTGAAAGCTCAACCGCAGGCAGTTAAAGTGACTCGAAAACAGGCTGCGGTTCAATCTAATGCGGATCTTCTGTCGGCTGCAGAACAAAAGTTAAAGCAAGATGCTTATTTTGAGCTGCAGCAGTTGCTGAAATATCAGAGGTTCCCGCGGGCGATCGCCTTGATTGAGGGTTTGGCCCAGCGGGTTCCCGAAGATTTGGAGGTGCGTCAGTGGCAGGCGATCGCCTATCAGCGCTGGGGACGGCATTTGATCGGGGAAAAGCAGGTTGATAAGGCGAGAATTTATTTGAAAAAGGCTGTGAAAACTGACCCTCACAATCGGGCGTTGTGGGCGGAAGTTGAGCGAGATTTTCGCAAGTTGGAACAGATTTATTAGACTTGCTAGGCTATCAATTTTTGAGCGATCGAGAAACCGCAGATGTGGGACTGATAAACAGGGATAAACGCAGATAATTTTAAGGAGAGTTCGGGTAATGCAAGTCTATTGAAGCGATGTTTCGTCCCCCTGTTTTGGGGGGTTTCTGCCGTGGATTTTTAATTTTTCTAAGATTGCTTGGGTATTTTCCGGTCGGTTTTCTGGTAGCGGTTCCATCAATTCGTCGATCGAGTCTAGGAGTAACGGGTCAATATCTACAGCCTGGTTTCTCCAGTTGATTTTACCAGTTTTTTGATTGACGGGAAAGTCGATCGGGTTTAAGCCTGTTAATAAATGTACAAAAGTACGTCCGAGGGCAAAAAAGTCCGATCGCACGCCTGCTTTACCTAGAATTTGTTCCGGTGCGGCGTATCCAGCAGAACCTATGGGTGCGGTATCTATATCTGCTTCTGTGGCGGCGTCGAAGTCAATTAATCTCAATTTCCCATCCGCTGCAAGCATGAGGTTGGAGGGCTTAATATCCCGATGCACTACATGATATTTGTGGATTTCCTGTAAAATATTGGTCATTTGTTGCAGCCAATCAAGAGCTAGTTTTTGAGAAACGTGCGGGTTTTTATTTAAGAATTCTGCCAAGTTTTCTCCGCTAATTTTTTCCATCACCAAACAAGACAATTTCTGGAAGTTATGGGGGAGTTTAATTTGGAAATAACCGTCAGGTTCGACTTGGGGAACTGAGTCCTTTCCCGCCAGCCAAATCAAAACTCGCGCTTCTTGCTTGAACACGCGAACTAAATCGGGATTGTGGGTATGTTTCAAGACTTTTAAAATTTTGACAGTTCCCCATTCGTTTTCACCTGTTCCCAAATCTTCGACTTCAAAGATGTCTGTGGGGCGTGCGGGATTGGGCGATCGCACTGGTTTAAGGATACGATAGCGATCGGCAATTAACAAATCCGTGCCACAAGCCTGACACTTTTGAGCAGCAGCAGGATTTTCGCGTTGTTCACATTGAGGATTGATGCAGTAAATCATACCATTTTAGATTTGAGATTTTAGATTGGAAATGACTGACGCTGTATCGGTTTAGAGTTTGCTTTTGCATTCTTTTTTGGGAAGTCGTATCACTTTGATTGATAAATTAGCATAAAACCCAGCAGTTCTGACCTTACTACTGGGTTTCTATTTACCGCCCATTTGGGCACACTATCACATTTAAGTCAAGGATTTAAGATTAATAGCATCGCGCTCTACCGATTGAGCTACCCCCCTGCGTTTGGTAGAGGGGGCTGGATATGAGCCAGCAACCTCGATGATGTGATTTTCCTGACATTCGTTTTAGCGATCGGCGGAGAATGCTGAGTTTCGAGTAATAACTTGCTGTTGAATTTGTACGCAATGCTGCCTCTGCCAATTGGGCTACCCCCCTATTTTGGGTAGAAGGGACAGGAGTCGAACCTGTACTGTCACATTTGTACGGTTTAAGTTGAAGTTTTAGATTGAACTTGTACTCTGTTTATATCTTAAACCATAACTATCAAAAAAGCAAGCAATTAGCGAAAAATAAACTGAAAAATTCGCTCTCCCACTCTCTGTTCCTCAACTTCAGAATTGTTAGCTTCTTCGCGGGCGAACATAACAGCTTGCTGCAATATTTCCACCCTTTGCAGCAACTCATTGATCCGCCGTGCTGGCAAAGCTCCAGAAAATTTTACAGTCCGCCAATAGCCGATCGTAATATCTTCGTAATAAACATCGACTTGAGCCGGATGGTGTTCGGTAGCTTCAGCTTTAACGTGATTGCGCGGAGTTTTAAAAGTCTTGAGAGTTTGCACCGGTTCTGTGGCCCAACAGTCTGCCGAAGCATCGAAGTTCCAAGTCTCGGAAGCATCTAAGACTGGAAGTTTTTTGATAAATGCTTGCAAATCTGCTAACTGCTTTTCAATGAATAGCAAATAGCTGACGGGAACTTGGCTCAAAAGCACGTTTCCGTCTACAGTTACGTCCGCGCGGGCGCTGCAATTTGTCCAATCTTTAGTTGCGGTTACGTCGAAGAGTTTGGTCAAAACTTCAGTGGTTTTGCGGATAATCTCTTCGGCTTTGATTTCGACTTTTTTGGACTCTGGGGGCAGTTGTTCGCCTTCTTCGTCTTTGGGACGGTAAGTGCGGGAGATTCCAGAAAGCAAAGCTGGCTTCTGGAGGGCTTTTTGGGCTTCTGCTAGTTCTTGGGCGGAGCGGCTTTTGATGCCTTTTTCGATCGCGATAATCTGATTTAAGCGTGCCATTGTTCGATGTTATTTATGCTGAACTCACATCAAGTCCGGTTGATACTGATAATCAAATTGTTTGTCCTGTGGCTTTTAGGGCTTGGATAACTCTCCCTCCTCAGTACAAACCTCACGATCGTTCTTTAACCAGACTTGCTCAACTTGTAGTATTGCATACTTCAATATAAATTACAAGATTTTTTTTGTAGGCGCGGTGCCAAGAGAGCCCACTGCTACCGTGCCCAGCAATTTATCTCTCAAAAAATCGGCAAAATCTCTAGCGTCGCTGCCAAAGTGTAGCAAATATAACTCTTTGTCAGCGCTCCAACTACCTCTTGAGATAGATGCGGAAATCCCTCCCAGGGCGCGTTGTCATATCGGGAAACATTTCTTAACATATAGATAACAAAGGGAATCCGAGGAGACACCAAAAATCCTTAAGCCCTTGGGGTGCCCCGGTTAATCAGACTTTTCGCAAACAAGGGCTAAATCAATGAACAAGCAGCAAAACTCCGAAGTTTCAGCATTTTTGCCCATGCTCCAAAAAGGCATTTGGCTGTTTGGGATTCTCTCTTGGATATTCGGGCTGACAGATAGAACTATTGCACTATTATCTGACGGATATTTGTCGGCGATAGATATTGTCCAGCTATTTACAGCATCCTTTTTCTTCATTAGCTGGCTTTTGTTAAGCCCGTTTTTGGGTCTTAACTCCCAGACTCAGCCGAAGGAAGAAGCATCTCCCTAGTTTTTAATTTGTAATGTTAGTTTCTCCATCGCTATGAGTTTCTTCTGGGGCAAAGCGGGCCGGCCAAATGCGATCGCAAAAAAACAAAGTCCCCGCCGTCACGCACAGCGGAATCGCCAACAGATTCAACAGCGGAATGCTCACCAAACCCAAACACACTAAACCAAAACTCCCGCTGGCCGGCAAACTCGCCCGAATTAGCTCAAACTTCTCCTGAAAAGGCAGCTTCCGCCGCTCCAAAGGTGCATTTAAAAAGTCCAAACAGACAATAGTCGCGCCTAAAGCAACGCCACCCAAACTGCTCAGAATAGATCCTGCGCCAGGGATAAAATTCAGCAGCAGCAGCGGTATACCGATGCTGAACAAAATTTGTAGTTTTCGCAGTTCAAAGCCGATTGCCAATTGAATATCCCGAAAAATACTCGCCAAATTCATTGGGGCTTCTGCGGGCAATTGACCGTTCCGCAGCAGTTCCAATTGTTCGGAAAGTTTGCCGTACCAGGGCGAACCTAAAATCACGCCAAACTGCACTAACAAAAATCCAATTATCAGCAAAAGTCCTGACACTAGGAGGACGCGCAGCAGCCAGCCGAAAGCGACTGTTAACACGCCAAGAAAGCTCAGCCAAGCTGGAAAACTCGCAATTAAATCATTAAATCGGACGGACAAATCTGCAACTAAAACGTCTATGCCTGCCAAACTGGGAAATAGCAAGCTTAAATAAAGACCAATACCAATTATAAAATTTAGCACCACGGGAACTAATACATAAGTCCACAGCTTGGGAGTTTGCAAAATCAGCGTGAAAGCTCGCAAAGGATAGGTGAAACCTGCCAGGAGTCCAATTGGTGCGGTAATGGCGGCGTGGGCGGGGTTTGAATTGAGCTGTTTAGACATATTTTCTGCTTTTGAGGACTTGACTCTATTTTCTATTATCCACTTTCCATTATTATTATTAATGATGAGGATTTATTGCAGGTAGCCCCAAAAGTGAAGCTTTTTATTTACCATACCCCGGAACTTACGCCAACCGACAAAATGCCGGCTTGCGCGATCGCAGTTGATGTGCTGCGGGCGACTACGACAATGGCAACGGCCCTGAATAATGGGGCGGAAGCTGTCCAAGTTTTCAGCGACTTAGATAAGCTAATGGCCGAGAGCGAAAAATGGCCTGCAGATAAGAGGATTCGCGCCGGAGAGCGCGGCGGCGGCAAAGTTGACGGATTTGACATGGGGAATTCCCCCCTCGACTGCACGCCAGAAAAGGTGACTGAGAAGCGAATTTTTATCAGCACAACTAACGGTACTCGGGCTTTGGAGAGAGTGCAAGCTGCAGCAACTGTGTTAACGGCGGCTTTGATTAACCGCAAATCTGTGGTGCAGTTTTTGTTGAATAAACAGCCGGAAACTATTTGGATTGTGGGTTCTGGTTGGGAAGGGAGTTATTCGTTGGAAGATACGGTTTGTGCTGGTGCGATCGCCCAAAGTCTGCTAGCAGAAAGCGGTATTCCTGCCAGCGATTTTGCTGGGAACGATGAAGTATTTGGGGCTATTGCTCTTTATTTGCACTGGCAAGATCGGTTGCACGAATTGTTGGAAAGAGCCAGCCACGGTCAGCGCCTCCTCGGTTTAGGTGTTATTGAAGATTTAAAATATTGCGCGCAAACGGATACTTTAGATGTGCTGCCGATGCAGCGAGAACCGGGTGTTTTGGTTAAGTCGGATTTTAAAATTCCTCAGTCTGATTTCTGGGTTCCATCATCAGAAAAAACGGCGAATTGAAATTTTCTGCGAATGCAGTATTAGTAAGGTGCGCCTAGGCGCACCCTACGGAAATTAGTGGTAGTTAGTGAACAATATTTTTTTTTAAGCCAGTAGAATTAAACATACTCGGTAGGGACAAAATATTGTTTTGCTCCTAGTCTATTGCAGGCAATTGAGAATTGCTGCATTCACCGCCGAACCGCTGAATTAAACACTCGGCAATTCTGGCTGCTGCACCGGGTTCTCCCATGCGCCGCCAGCCATTTTCAGCGATTAGCTGCAACCTGTCGGGGTCGCGGAGCAAAGACTGCACGGCGCCGGCAACTTCGGCGGGATGTTTGACTAAAATTAATGACGGGCCTAACAGGCGACTTTGAGCTTCTGCAAAAGCTGGAGTAAATTGCGGGCCGTTTCCGGGAATGGCGATCGCCGGTTTTCCTAAACCTACAAATTGTTCTGTAGCAGTTCCGGCCATTGCTATTGCTAAATCTGCTTCGTACAAACAATCGTTAAAACTTTGCTGAGTTAAAATCATCGTGGCGTTTCTCTGGACAAAGGTTAAGGGCAATAGCAAATTAGGAGATTCTTTCTGAATTTCTTGACCGCTAGAAATAGGAGGTCGCAAAATACTTCCTTCTCGCCGCTGCGTTCGAGTTTCGCCTTCTTGTCGCCAGCCGAAAAATTCTAAACTAGGTCGCAAAGCTTCTAAATTTAACTCTGGAGAAATGGCTCCAAAAAATAACAATTTGCGATCGGCAAACAGCGACAAAATTCCGGCTACAGCCTCTACTATTAGCAGCCAATTAGCATAGGCTTCCGGCGCTCTAGAACCGGGGAGTAAGGTGATGACGAGCGATCGTTCCCTTTCCCGAAACTCTGCGTCAGGGCCGTAAAAACCGGCTGGGTTTTCCGGTTCGAGTCCGTCCATCATCGGGTTTCCGAGATTGTAAGCGGGAATTCCCAGCTTTTGTAAAGTCTCGGCGGTCAGAGCGTCCCTGGCAAAAACGGCTCTACAGCGCGATCGAGTCATCAACCAGCGCTCCCAAGGCAAATAAACCGATCGCGACCAACTCCACCCACCAAAGACCCTGGATTTGCGAGCCAGAGGCCCGTCCTCGTCCCGCAAATAATACTCGGACTTGGCAGTACCGACAAAGGCATAGGGCGCGCCACCCAGCCAAGCAAACAGCAACGGTACAATATCGCCGCAGGCTAAGATAACCGCGTCTTGATTCCCAGACTCTGTTTGCGATCGCACCCAAGCGCGGATGGCTTTAAACTGAGCGATGGTTAATTGAAGCAGGCCGCCTTTGACATCGCGCAAAAATTCTCTCCCGTCCATGTAAATAAAGCCGCCCGAAGGCATCCGCTGCACCGGGCCGATGATGCGGGCGTTTTCTAGTTGAGCGAAAGCTTGCCCTTCACCCACTAGCGGAAAGACGGCTAATTCTGGCGGGTGCGGGTGCTGTTGCAGTTCCTGCAAGATGCGAAGGGCGATCGCGTCTTCTCCGTGGCCGTTACTGAGGCAAAGTAATTTCAATCCCAACTCTCTCAAAAACTCTATTATCAAAAAATAGCCTGAAAACCCTGCGACTTCGGTCTAGGGATGAAAGGCAACTTTACACTTTAGTTTACCAGAAAAATCTTGTTTGAAATAGTACAAAACACGGTAATGGGGAGCCACAGGAGGCGCTGCTCAAAATCTATACTGTGCCCAAAGATATCTGGCATTTAACAGCAGTTGCTCGGACTCTGGGACACAACTTCTGAAGCGGCAAAATAACTTGTTTAATGTTGGGAGTTACGGCCGCATGCACTGATAATTGCGCGATAGACAATTGCCAGATATCCGGCTAAATAACGCGGCGGTAAGTTGCTGCACCTCTAAATCATCTGTATGCAGCCAAGCTCTCAACTATGAGAGTCATACTATTTTCCCTCGATATATTGCTTTAAAGTATTCCGAATTTGTTTGAGCTGAAATCCCTTAGCCAGTTGGCGCAGCTTCGAGACAAACGGCACTAAATTAGGTTCTAAACTCTCCAGCTTAGCACTCTCCTCAAAAATTTCTTCAATGTCGCCCATAGCTGCGAGTTTCAAAATTTTTGCTACTGACTCAGAAGCCGCAGGTAACAAAGAAGAATAAGCAGGAAAATCAGAGGCGGGTGACAAACTGGGAGGTTTGCGCTTTTTGTTTTCCGAAGATTCCCCATAAATCCATTCTAGTCCCAAATGCACGCGCAACTGTTCCAAAAAGTGATTTGCTTCGATCGGCTTGGGAAGAAAAGCATCGCACCCTGCGAGGATGCTATCTTGCTGCGTAGCCTCGAAAACGCTAGCTGACATAGCGATTAACACGACATCTTTTAATTCCGGCAACTGCCGCAGTTTTCTTGCAGTTTCTAAGCCATCCATTACAGGCATCCGCAAGTCCATTAAAATCACATTCGGTTGAAATTCAACTGTTTGGCAGAGGCATTCTTGTCCGTTTTGGGCCTCTGCAACCTCAAATCCCAAATGCCGCAGCAGCCTGCACAACAAATCGCGATCCAGTTGATTGTCATCCACGATTAGCACTTTGCGCTTGTTGCCGATAAAACCGACAAACCAGCGTTTTTCCTGCAAAGGAGATACCTCCAAGTACCGTTTAGCTGCTGGCAATTCTAAATCTACCCAAAAAGTGCTGCCTTTTCCCAAAGTGCTGTGGACGCGAATTTCGGTACCCATTAGTTTCGCTAATTTCTGGCTGATCGAGAGTCCGAGACCTGTACCTTCAACAAACGTATTGCCTCCTACTTGGTGGAAAGGCAAAAATATTTCTTCTAACTTGCTTCGCTCTATTCCCGTGCCGGTATCCTCGACTTGAAAGCGGATTTTTAAAGCGTGTTTGGCTGCGATCGGATTGTGGGCGAAGCGCATATAATTTTCTTTCAGTTCCGAACTCAAAGTCGAGAACTCATAATTTTCTCCTTGCCCTCGACTCCAGGCCCCTGTGCCGACATAGCCGACTTTGAAAGTCACACCGCCACTGTTAGTAAATTTAACGGCATTGCTGAGTAAATTTATGAGAATTTGGCGCAATCTTTTTGGATCGACACGAACGCAGCTAGGTAGGGGAGAGACTTGTTCGTAATGGAATAAAATTTCTTTTTGAGAGGCCCGCATCTGAAACAGATCGGCAATGTTTTTCGTAAAATTTATAAAATTTAACTCTTCCGGGTAGAGTTCCATTTTTCTAGCTTCAATTTTGGAAAGATCTAAAACATCGTCGATTAACATCAGCAGGTGTTGGCCACACTGTTGAATATTGCTGAGACTTTCTTGGTGATCTGAGTTTAAGTCTTTGTCGGTTTTGAGGATTTGAGCGTAACCTAAAACGCCGTTTAAAGGCGTGCGTAGTTCGTGGCTCATGTTGGCAAGAAATTCGCTTTTGGCGCGGTTGGCGCTTTCTGCGACTAATGCAGCTTGTTCGAGGGCAGATTCTGCAAGTTTGCGATCGGCAATTTCGGTTTGTGCTTGTTCAAATAGCGTCGATTGCTGGATCGCGATCGCCAATTGCACGCACAATTGCCGGAGGGATTCTATTTCTGAGGAATCCCAGGGACGGGGGCCTCTGCAATCCTGGGCGATTAGCAGTCCCCAAAGCTGATTTTCAGCGGTGGGTTGGGTCTGGGAAATGCTTTCTCGTGCTTTTAAAATCGGCACTATTAAGTTAGCTTTTACTTCAAATCCTTCGAGAAATTTCATGTGGCATTCTGTCAAATTTTCCCGGTAAATATCTTCCATAGATCTAATACAGCCTTGCTGATAAATCTCAACAAATTTCTCTTTAAAACAGCCGTCAATATTGTTAAAATTTTGCAGCGAAATTCTATTGTTTGCCACGGACTCCACAACGACACAACCGCTCCAGTCGGGATTAAAACGGTAAATAACTGTGCGGTCTGTTTGCAAAAATTGCCGCACTTGTTCGACAGCAGCGGTGAGGACTTCTTCTAAATTGAGGGAGGAGCGAATGCGATCGAGCATGGCAACTACCAGCCGTTCTCGCCTTAATTGCAGCAGCAGCGCCATCTCGGCTTGTTTGCGATCGGTGATGTCGGTAATTACTCCCACTAGCCCGATTAAATTGCCAGTTTCATCTTTAATGCCGTCGGCGCGAAATAAAGTTGTTACCAGTTCGTTGCTTTTAGTTTTGATTTTGAGTTCGCCTTGCCAAGATTTGCCTTTACGGATCGTCTTAAACATTTCTAGTAGCACTTTAGTTTTGGGGTATATTGCCGTTGCTCCGCCTGCTGTGTTCAGTTCTTCTGCTGTGTAGCCGTACCGCTGAACAAAGGCTTGATTGTGGTAAATCGATCGCCCTGTCAAGTCAGCAATGCCGATCGCATCGCTGGTGCTTTCTACGGCTTGAGTCACCCGCAGCAGGTTTAATTCGGCTTGTTTGCGATCGGTAATATCTGTAATAGTACCGATATAGCCTTTAATTTCCTGCTTGTCTCCGATTTCTGCAATTGCCTGACCGATTACCCAGATTACACGACCGTCTGGACGCTGAAAGCGGTATTCTGATTTAAAAGGAATTTTCTCAAAAATTGCTCGATGCCATTCATTTTTTACTCGCTCGACATCATCGGGATGTATGGCATTCATCCAGCCTATTTCTGCTGCTACTCCTGCGTTTAATCCCGTAATTTCGCTCCACCGCTGATTCACATAAAGGCAATTTCCCAAAGTGTCGGTGTGGAATATACAAACTGGTGATGCTTCTGCTAAAGTCTGGTAGCGGCGCTGGCTCGATCGCAGTGCTGATTCTACCTGTTTTCTTTTGGTGATATCACGGACGATCGAAATTATCTCACCACCTGCAAGCAGGGTTAGCGAAAGTTCTTGAGGAAAAAGAGTACCGTCTGGCCGCTGACCTGTTACTTCAATATTACAGTATCCTTCTCGATAAAAATTAGGCATTATTTCTCGTTCAATCTGTTGAATTTTGTCTTCTTTATACAGAAATCTCCAACTTTTTTTCAATAACTCGGAGGGATTAGAAAAACCGTACATTTTGAGATAAGCCTGATTTGAATAAATATATTCTTCATTAGCGTTGAGGATGGCGATACCGTCGTTAGCAGCGGCCATTGCTACGGCTTGCCGCTGAAGTTCCGACTCAGCTTGTTTGCGAGAAGTAATGTCGCGACCGGCTGAGTAGATTAAACCTTCTTCACTAAATGGCGATGCCGTCCACAGCAGGCATTTGTAAGAACCATCTTTGCAGATATAGCGGTTTTCAAAGGAGATACTGGACTTACCGGTTATTAGTTTTGCCCCTTCGGCGGCAGTGGCTTCTCGATCATCTGGATGAACAAATTCGATCATTGGCTTGGCAAAAAGTTCAGCACTACTGTAGCCTAAGACCGTTGACCAAGCAGGGTTTAAACGTTTAAAATAGCCGTCGAAACCTACAATGCAAAGCAAGTCTAAGGAGATGGTAAAAAAGCGATCGCGCTCTGTTTGTGCCTGCTTTAACTCAGTAATATCGATCACTAAACCGTCCCAGAGAATATCGCCTTCGCTCCCAGATGTGCTCTGATTATTGAGCCTTTCCGGTCTCGCCGCTCCTTGCAGCCACTTAACTTTTCCCGATGGCACAATCTGCCGCCACTGCTGCTGCCAAGGTTCCAGCGTAGCGGCTGAAACTGCTATAGATGATTCTAAATCTAAGCGATCCTGTGGGTGAAAGCCGGAGAAAATTATTTCTGCATTTTGCTCTATTACTTCTGCCTCTAATTCGTACAGTTCGCGACTACCTGAAGAGACGTAGGGGAAAGACCTTTCTCCAGTTGCTGAGCTTCGGAATTGATAAATTACTCCCGGCAGGTTAGCTACCAGTTTTTGAAATCGATATTCGCTTTGTTCCAAGGCTCTTTGCTGCCGTCTGTACTCGGTAAAATCTCTAATTGTACCAACTATTACTTTACTGCCGTCTGCTCTTTTAAAGATAGTTTTTTTTGTAGAAATAATGCGTTTTTTGCCTGCGGTGTCTGTGAAATTTTCTTCATTTTCCACACAAATTTCCCCGATCAATACTTCTTCATCTTTGAGCCAAAAAACATCCGCTTCTGATTTTGGAAAACAATCATAGTCTGATTTGCCGATCAGTTCTTGTCGCGATTTGCCGAGCAACTGACAAAAAGCATCATTTAATATAATCCAACGGTGCTGCTCGTCTTTGACAAAAATCGGGTCTGGCGTAGCATTTATGGTATGGTTTAAAAATTCTTCTGACGCTTTCAGTTTGGCTTCGTAGCGGTAGCGATCGCTCACGTCCAACACGACTTTAATCATCCGGTCGATCGAGCCGTCTCGGCCGCGGATGCAGCGCAGGGAAATTCGCGTGTGAACTAGGTCGCCGTCTTTTCTGAACCATCTTTTATCACAGATGTAACCGTCGCTCGTACCATCTAAAATCTGAGAAAATTGTTCTATGTTACTGCTCAAATCATCTGGATGAGCCAACTCCAGCCAATGCTTTTGCAAAAGTTCTTCGCGCTCGTAGCCCAGCAAATTGCACAGCGCATCGTTAACTTCTATCCAATTGCAATTTTCACCCATTGCGGGGTCAATAATTGGAGCGATAATAGCAATTCCGATCAGGGAATTTTCCACCACCGAGCGATATTTTTCTTCACTTTTTCGTAAAGCATCTTGACTGTTCTGGCGTTCTATGGCGTAACGGAGCGATCGAATTAACAGTTCGCTGTCGATTTTTCTTTTGACTAAATAATCCTGTACGCCGACCGAAATCAACCGCAGGGCAAGTTCTTCGTCGTTTTGGGCGGTCAAAACTACGATCGGCACATTTACCCCGTACTCTTGTACGCGAGCCACCGTCTCGATTCCCAGACTATCTGGCAGTGAAAGGTCTAATAAAATTATGTCAAAAGTTTCTTGATTCAATCGCTGCTGCGCTTCACTGAGGCGCTCTACTTTCGTCAGCACTATACGCTGCGCGCCGCCAATTTCTGACAGCAAATCTTCAATCAGCTCAGCTTCATGAGAGTTGTCTTCTACTAACAGAACTTTCAAGCAGATAGGAGGCAAAGCTAAGTCAAAAACTGCTTTCATAATATTTGTTAACCAATAAAAAATATTAAACTAACTTGAATTTTACCTTTTATTTTCAGGGCAGTCATTCAATTGCCAGTACACATACATCGAGCGTCAGATTGGAGAGAGTAAGCAAGCGCTACAAAAATTCTGTTTATTTAAAATTTTATCACGTACTAACTAGACTGTCAACGTAAAATAATTTTTATTTTAACTGACAATTTATACCACTTAAAAAAAATGCAACTGTAGCCCATCTCCCCACCGCGATAGTCACAGTCCTTCCCAATTCTTCAATTCTTTCATCTGCCATATTCAATAGTATTAATTTATAGATTATATCTTCTAGGTTAGGATTTATAATAGACAAAGTAATTAATTTTACCTACCTTATAGCTTATACCTTTGGCCGAAGTTATGTCTCAATTAAGCGAGAGTAAAGTGAAACGTAGAACCTTGCTCCGGTTCAGATTCCACCCAGATACATCCGCCGTGAAGTTCCACAATCTTTTGACAAATTGCTAAACCAATACCTGTCCCCGAATATTCTCTTTGAGTATGCAAGCGCTGGAAAATTTGAAAGATACGTTGTTGATGCTGGGGAGCAATCCCAATTCCATTATCTGAGACAGAAATTAACCAGTTTTCATCCTGTTTGCAAGCGGTAATATGAACCACAGGCGGTGCATCGTGGCGATATTTAATCGCATTGCTGACTAAATTTTGAAATAGCTGTACGAGTTGAGAAATATCCCCCATTAGCGCTGGTAATTCGCTGTAAGTGACAACGGCTTTAGTCTCGCGGATCGCCCCTTGCAGGTTCGCGAGTGCTTGCTCAACTGCATGATTGCAATCTGTCAGTTGAAAAGGTTTCCGACTCCGGCCAACGCGCGAATATTCGAGTAAATCGTCAATTAAAGTTTGCATTCTGGTGCAGCCCTGAACGATATTGCCGATAAACTTACTACCTTGGTTGTCGAGTTGGTCTTTGTAGCGTTTTTCTAAAAGTTGAGCGTAACTGGCAATGGTTGCTAAAGGCGCTTGCAAGTCGTGAGAAGCCACATAAGCAAATTGTTCTAGTTCCGCATTTGAACGCGCCAATTCTTGGTTAGATTTTAATAGAGCAGATTCGGCGCGCTGGCGATGCGATATCTCTTGTTGGAGTACCAAATTTTGCTCTTGCAGAGCTTTTTCAACGGCGCGACGAGTGCTGATTTCTTGTTGCAAGATTTGGTTTTTTTCCTGAAGAGTTTTTTCGACTGCTAAGCGGCTCGTGATTTCTTCTTGCAGCAGCATATTTTGTTCTTTTAGCTGCTTTTGTAAATTCCGCAGGCTGAGGTGACTTTCGATGCGGGCGAGCACTTCTTCAAACTGAAATGGCTTGCTGATATAGTCAACAGCTCCCACAGCAAATGCGTTTACTTTGTCGAAAATTTCATCTTTAGCGCTGATAAAAATTACCGGAATTTCGCGAGTTTTAGGCTCTAATTTCAAGTGCTGACAGACTTCGTAGCCGTTCATTTCCGGCATCATTATGTCGAGCAAAATCAAATCTGGTGGATTAGAATTGCAGGCTCTCAGAGCCATTTTTCCGTTAATCACGCAGCGGGGGGTGTACCCCCTCTGAGTCAACATCGTAGACAACAGACGCAGGTTTTCTGCTGTATCGTCTACTACTAAAATGTTTCCTAACGGCGTCTCTGGTTGGTGATTGTTCATTGATTATTTCCCAGTTCCTGTTTTCTTCACAAAAAATGTTGGCAGCTATTTTATTTAGGACTTACGGAAAACACCCGGTTTCTAGTAGGAATATTGGGGAAAGAAAACGAGGAATCCGCTCATAAACCGGGTGTTTAGCCGTTGGTGCACAAGCAAGTCCTCTTATTATTCGTTTAGCAATCCTCAAATCCCCAGCAGCAGAGTCAGAGCATTATTGTCCCAAGTCAATCCTTTGTCTAAAACGTTAAATCCCGCGACTTTGCACATAGCTTCTAAAGCAGTAGCTGTAGGCAGCCACCAGCACGCCGCAAAATTGTTCATGTCAAAAACTGCTTTCTCAGTTATCCCTATAAGTGGGTTGTTGTTGATGTAGAGCTGCCAATAAGCTGTTAAAATAGCTCGTTCGGCGTCGTCCAAAGCGGGAATAAACATTACTCCAGAAGGGGGAAGTTCATAGCGTCCTAACTCATTCTCTATAACTTCTTGGGTAATAGCTGAAGTGAAAACTAAATGCTCGCGAGTTATCTGACGCAAGGCAACTAAAATCTGCAACGGATGGGGGTGGTGGTACAAAACTCCTGCACAGTGAACTACATCGTAAGGTTCGCCAATGTCTGTAAGTTGAATCTGAGTGATATCTTGATTGATACAGTGATAATTAGCAATATTTAAACTTGTCATCCGATCGTGAAAATCTTGCCACCAGTGCATGGATGCCGGCATGGCATCAATCATTGTCAGAGAAACTGCACCGTATTTGCTAGCTACAGATACTTTTTCGCTGACAGTTCCCCACAAGCCGCCGACTTCTGCAAAAGTCTTGCCTTTGGCGACTCGGGCGATATAACGATCGCGAATATCCTTAGCTTCTAACTCTAATAATAGAGTAGATTCCCCTGTTTGACGCTGTTTTTCTAAAATTTCCTCTAATTTTTGGGATATTTCTGGATCTTTTGGTCTAATTTCTAATGCCATCAAGTACAACATTATGGCTTCGTTACGCCGATCGCTTTCAGCAAAGTTTTGGGCTATTTCGCAGTAAAATTCAGGAGCGTGCAGCGGCTGCATTTGGTGGTGATAGTAGCTAGTTGCTACATCTGAATCAACCGGAGTTCTTTTAATGAGAGCATTACCTAATTTTATGTAAATTCCCGGTAGAGACGGCTCGATTTTAAGCGCACAAAGGTAGGCGGAAACAGCATCGTTCCATGCGTGACTTTCACTTAAAGCATCACCTAAATTGTAATAAGACCAAGAAATACTGGGATTAAGTTCAATAGCACGTTGGTAAGCGGTAGCGGCAGCTTTCCACTGTTGGGTTTTTAACAGCACTTCTCCTAAATTGTGGTAAGTCCAAGAGAATTCTGGATTGAGTGCGATCGCCCGCCGATAAGCGAGTGTTGCTGGGGGAAATTTTTGAAGTTTAACTAAAGTCAAAGCTAAGTTATAATGAGACCAAAATAAATCTGAATTAAGTGCGATCGCCCGTTCGTATGCAGCCTCAGCTTCCGACCAGTTTTCTAGTTTAAAAAGAGCATCTCCTAACTTGTGAAAAGCTGCGAAAAAATTCGGGTCTACTTCAGTAGCGCGCTGGTAAGCTGCTGCGGATTCAGACCATTCTTCTAATCGATCGCAAGCTGCACCGATGCTGTAGTAAGACCAAGAATAATCCGGGTTAATTTCAACAGCCGTGCGGTAGGCGATCGCAGCTTCTTGCCATTTTTCTAAATTGAGCAGCACGCTGCCTAAGTTGTAGTATGACAAAAAAGAATTGGGATTTAAATCAATACTTTTTCGGTAAGCAGCCTCCGCTTCGCGCCAAAGCTCCTTAGCTTGCAAAACATTTCCTAATTTGTAATGAAATTCTGAAATATCCGGCTGGAGTTTAATCGCTTTGCGATAGTTAACAATAGCTTCGTCCCACTGTTTCAAGTCGCTAGCAGCTTCTGCTATTTTGCAATAAGCTTCGCAACAACTCGGGTTTAAAAAAATGGTTCGGTGGTAACAAACTAGCGCTCTTTCTGGCTTATTTTGGACTAGCAAAGTATTACCTAAATCGAGATATTCTTCTGCTATTTCTATTGGTTCCACGATCAGTGCTTGATACCAACAGTCTGCTGCTTCTTCAGCTTGACCGACTTGGGTAAATATCCGGCTCAAATTACGGTAAAATCCTGCAAAGTTTGGTTGCAGGGAGATGGCTTTTTGGTAACAGGCGATCGCCTCTTGCCACTGTTCCAATGTAGCGCAGAGAGTGCCGAGGTTAGCAAAAGCTTCGGCAAAATCGGGTTGCAGGGCGATCGCAACTTTATACCAATACCTTGCGTCTTCTAGTTTACCCTGAGCTTGCAGCGCCTTTCCCAAGGTCTTGCAAGTCTCTGCAGAGTTGGGTTCCGATGCCAAAACTTGTTGGCAAAGTGCGATCGCCCGCTCAAAGTTCCCTGTAGCTAAATAAAGTTCTGCCTGTTGCTGAAAATTCACCTGCGCTGTTTCCGAATTCATTTTTTCTTTTCCTTTTGAGTAATCATTCCATGTAAGATTATATGCTACAATTGGCCAAACTTCAAGTTTCTGTAAGTAGAGCTAGCGAGCACAGAATAGTGCTGAATGTTCGCGAGATTAATATAAACTAGACAGTAATAGGTTAACAGCGAGCTAAATAATGTCAACAGTCAATCCAACACCGCTAATCAGCGTAATTATACCTGTATATAATGGCGATCGCTACATCGTACAAGCGGTGGAGAGCGCCCTAGGTCAAACTTTTACTAATTTGGAGATTATTGTTGTAGATGACGGTTCTAGCGATCGCACGCAGCAAGTATTGCAGCCTTATTTTGACATAATTCGCTACATATATCAGGAAAATCAAGGAGTAGCAGTCGCCAGAAATATTGCTTGCCAACTAGCGCAAGGCGAGTTTTTGGCATTTTTAGATGCCGATGACTATTTCCTACCATCCAAGCTAGAGAAACAACTAGCTTGCTTTGAGGCTGATCCCACCTTAGATATGGTGCAAACAGGTTGGCTGATCGTCGATGAAACCGGGCGAGAGATTTCTGCTGTCAAGCCTGGGCAGCAAGCGTCTAAATTAGATTTAGAAAGCTTTATTCTATATAAATGCGTGCGACCGAGTGCGATGATGCTGCGCCGAAAGTGGTGGGAAAAATTGGGCGGTTTCGATTCTCACTTTCCACTAGCAGAAGATTTAGACTTTGCCTTGCGTTTAGCTTTAAAGGGGTGCAAAGCAGTTTGGTTAGAAGAGATTCTTACCTGTTATCGCCAGCACAATTCTAGTCTCATGTCAAGCGGTTTTCGCGTAATGAAGAATATAGAAATTGTGATGAAAAAATTCTTCGCTCGACCCGATTTGCCTCAGTCAATCCGGCAGTTAAAAAACCAGGAACGCTATCAATGCTTAAAGTGGCTGGCATGGCGGATGTATCGCGACGGTCATCTAGCAGAGATGGCACAGTGTTTAGAAGAGTCATTGCAATATACGCCTTTTTCGCCCACACAAACAGTCTTGAATTGGCTGGAAAGTTTTCAGATGGCTTCTGAAGAATATGGTGAAAAATTTGACGCTTATTCGCTGAGTAAGTTAGCGAAATGGCAAGAGATAGTTTTGATGGTAATGACTAATCCACCCCAATCTCAACAGAGTTCTATTCCCACACCTTCAAAAGCGCAAGCCCACATTTTACTCTACAACACGGACGATCCGGGCGTGGGAGGATTAGCGCAGTACAATCATGCCATTCTTTGTCAGTTAGCCTTATTAGGCTATCGAGTCACTTGCGTGCAGACCAAACATACTAGCCCCTTGCTGGAGCGAGAACGAGAGTTAGGTATAGAGCACTTGTGGCTGGATTTTAGCGGCCATAAAGATTTACAGCGGGTGTTAAGAAATACTCAGGATGCACGAGAGCTTTTTGCTAGTAATAAACCCGATATGATTATTTTTAGCGATGGTTGGCCATTTTCCAATTTTGCAGCTAAACAGGTAGTTATTGAAATGGGAATACCATACATGATGGTGATTGGGTTAGTTATGCCAGAACACGCAACTTTTGCCTGCGGGGATGTAGTGCCTTATGTAGAAGGAGTGCTTCACCACTGCCTGCAAGCTAGGGCCTTGATTGTTGGCGCTTACGAACATTTGAATTTATTGTGCCAACATTTCAAGTTGCCAAAAGAGCGAGGACAAGTAATTTACTTGGGGCGTTCTCCCAAATATTTTGCACCTCCTAATGCTGCGGCTCGTCAACGCCTGCGACAAGAAATAGACATTCCTGAAGATGCGATTGTCTGTTTCACATCTGCTCGATTGGCATCGATTAAAGGGCATCGATATCAGATCGAAGCCATCAAGCAGTTGCAGCAGTCTCCGGTGTGGTCTAAACTGTATTTTGTGTGGGCAGGAACTGGTGAGGGAAGCGCTGATAATGTAGAAATAGAATTGAGGGAAACTATTAAAGAGTTAGGGGTGAGCGATCGCGTGAAGGCGATCGGACAGCGCTGGGATATCCTAGATTGGCTGGATGCTAGCGACATATTCATTTTGACTTCTGTAGCAGATGCAGCACCTTCTCTTGCAGTCATGGAAGCGATGGCTAAGGGATTGCCGATAGTTGCAACGGCTGTGGGCGGCATTCCTGAAGGGCTTGGGGATACTGGGAAATTGTTGCCCGATCCGAATACCGATCCAGAGGGAACCTCGAGGGAATTGGCGGAAACTGTAGAAGCTTGGGCAATGAATCCAGAATTACGCCATCAAATCGGTCAAGCTTGCAAGCAGCGGGCCGAGAAAGTGTTTAAAGAGGAACGGATGTTGGCAGAGTCGATTGAGGCGATCGAAAAAGCTTTACTTTGCGATCGTCAAACAGATCAATTTGTTACTCAAAAACAGGTGCAGAGGTCAATGGCGAAAATAGAAAACCGGGTGCACTACAGCTCTTTAGTGTGGAATGCTTGGCAGGCTTACTGTCAAGAAGATCTAAGCGGAATGCAGAAGTCGCTTCAAAAATCTTTGAAGTACACACCTTTCTTGAGTACAGAAACGCTATTAAACTGGGTAGAATATTTTGGAAATTTTTCGTCAGCCAAAGGGCATAATTTAGATACATATTCTCTAATTAATTCAGCAGAATGGCAACAATTGGTTTATGATTTACAGGGTGTTGAATCTGTATTTTCTGCACGCTAAAATAACAGATTAACATTTTAAATTGGGATTCCTGTCAGCAGTAGAATTGCATCTTCCTTCTTCCTTCTTCCTGACATCCGTTACATCGGTTACATAATCCGTTGCCGAACTTCCTTCTGTCTGACATCCGTTACATCCGTTACATCCGTTTCAGAATCCGTTGCCGAACCCTTCCTTATCACCGAGAAAACTCATGTCAATGGCAAATTCGACACCGCGAGTAAGTGTAATTATTCCAGCATATAATGGCGATCGCTACATCGGGCAAGCGGTAGAAAGCGTCATCAGCCAAACCTATAAAAACTGGGAAATTATCGTCGTAGACGACGGCTCAACCGACGACACCCGCCAAGCATTGCAGCCTTATTTTGACAAAATTCGCTATGTTTATCAGGAAAACCAAGGAGTAGCTGCCGCCCGCAACCGAGGAATTCAGGAATCCCGATGTGAATTAATTGCTTTTTTAGATCAAGATGACTTTTTCTTGTCCGATAAGTTAGCTGGGCAAGTTGCGTTATTTGACGCTCAGCCATCACTAGGAATTGTTAATAGTGGCTGGCGAATGGTTAAAGAGCAAGGCGAAAGTATTTTCGATGTAACACCCTGGGAATACTTGCCTCAGCTAGACTTAAAAACCTGGATTGTTTATATGCCCCTACTTCCCAGCGCCATGATGTTTTCACGGCAGTGGCTGGAACGAGTCGGTGGCTTTGATTCTCAGTATGATTCAGTAGATGATGCCGACTTAATCTTGCGTTTAGCACTATCTGGTTGCGAAGCTGCTTGGTTGCCTCAAGTGACAGTATGCTACCGCCAGCACGGGCAAAATGTGTCCATCCAGAGAGCGCTAAAACAGGCAAACCTTTGTATTCAATTAAAGCAAAATTTTTTCAGTAGAGCCGACTTGCCAGAGGACATTCGCCAATTAGAAAAGCATGCGTTGTATGAAGCTCTGACATGGATGGCGTGGCAACTTTACTACAGCGGCTATCCGGCAGAAATGACTGACTATTTGCAAAAATCTTTAGATTATACCCCGTACTCCCTGACAGCAACTATAGCAGATTGGGTAAAGCGCATCACTGAAATTGCTAAGACCTACGGCTGCAGTATCGATGCCATTTCTCTCAGAAAATTACCAGAATGGAAACAGTTAATGGCTAGTATTATTACCCCCAAAAAAGTGCGCGTCAGTGTCATCATCCCGGCTTACAACTGCGATAGCTACATTGTCAGATCCGTAGAGAGTGTTCTGGGTCAGACTTATCAAAACTGGGAAATTATCGTCGTAGACGACGGCTCAACTGACAACACTCGCCAAGTTTTAGCACCTTACCTAGATTTAATTCAATACATCTATCAAGATAACCAAGGAGCAGCAATTGCTCGAAATCATGCTTGCAAGTTAGCCAAAGGGGAATTTTTAGCTTTTCTAGATGCTGACGACTTCTTCTTACCCGAAAAACTAGAAAAACAAGTAGCTTGCTTTGACGCTGACCCCACATTAGATATGGTGCAAACAGGTTGGGTTATTGTTGACAAAAACGAGAAAGGCATCTATGGAGTAAAGCCTTGGGAAGAAGCACCAAAATTAGATTTAGAAGCCTTTGTTTTCTACAAATCAGTGCGTCCCAGCGCCATGATGCTGCGGCGAGAGTGGTGGGAACGCTTAGGAGGTTTCGATCATCGCTTGCCGCCAACCGAAGATTTAGATTTTGTGCTACGTTTAGCTTTAAAAGGCTGCAAGTCAGTTTGGTTAAAAGAGATATTAACCTGCTATCGTCAGCACGAAAGCAATATCATGTCTAACGGCTGCAAATTAATGAAAAATACGGAAATTTTGATGGAGCAATTTTTCGCGCGGCCAGATTTGCCTCAGCACATCCGCGACTTGAAACGGGCGGAACGTTACAAGTGTTTCGTATGGATAGCATGGCGGATGTACCGCGACGGATATTTGCCAGAAATGGTCGAATGTCTGGAAAAATCTCTGTATTACACTCATTTGACAGGCACTGAAACTGTTTTTAATTGGCTGGAAACTTTTAAGGGTGTTTCAGAACAGTACGGCTACAACTTTGATGCCTATGCCTTAACCAATTTACAGGAATGGCAAGACATAGTGGCGATCGCAGCTAACAATCCTTATCAGTTTCAATCGGCTCCTAGTTCGATTTATCGGCAGCAAACAAAGCACGTACTCCTGTACACAGAAGACTCAGGAGTCGGCGGTTTGGCTCAGTTCAACCACTCGCTGATGTGTAAATTAGCGGAGGATGGCTACCGAGTTACCAGCGTTCAAAGTCAAGCTTCTAACCCTTTAATTACCGAACAAAAACAGCTAGGTATCGAACATATTTGGCTAGAGTTCGATACGATGAAAGAGTTTTTGCGAATTGCTTACAATTTGGATGATGCTAAAAAGATTTACGCCCAGGCTCAACCGGATTTAATTATATTTAGTGACGGCTGGCCGATGGCTAACTTTGCAGCTAAACAAGTTGCGATCGAGCAAAATATACCATACATAATCAGTCTGGGTTATATCAATCGCAATTATGAAACCTTCGATCGCGGCGATCAAATTCCCTATTTCGATGCAGTTGCCTACCAGTACATGGTAGCGAAAGCAGCAGTAGCAGTTTCCCACGAGAATTTAAACTTGTTCCAAAGTCTATTTAAAGCGCGTCTCGAACGAGGAAAAGTAATCTATTATGGCAGACCAAATAGTTATTTTGAGCCGCAGAATCTTTCCACTCGCCAACGCCTGCGTCAAGAACAAGGAATCCCCGAAAATGCTGTCGTTTGTTTTACGGCGGCGAGATTGACCCCAATTAAAGGATATCAGTATCAATTGCAGGCGATCGCGCAATTGAAAAATCGTCCAATTTGGAACCAAACTTACTTTGTTTGGGCCGGGCCTGGGTCTACTACTCATGACAATCTGGAACCTGAATTAAGAGCAACTGTGAGCAAATTGGGAGTAGAAGAACAGGTTAAATTCTTAGGACAGCGCTGGGATATTGCCGATTGGCTAGACGCCAGCGACATCTTTATTTTATCTTCCGAAGCTGAGGGGATGCCGCTAGCAATTATGGAAGCAATGGCGAAAGGATTGCCCATAATTGCCACAGCAGTCAGCGGGATTCCTGAAGAATTGGGAGATACGGGAAAGTTACTGCCCGATCCTACAATTGACCCAGAAGGAACAGTAAAACAATTGGTAGAAACGGTGGAAATATGGGCAGAAAATCCCGAATTGCGCCGACTTGCAGGACAAGCCTGCAAAGCGCGAGCCCAAGAACTATTCAAAGAAGAACGGATGCTTCGGGAATATGGAGAAATAATTGAACAGGCATTTGTAAGTGACGATGAGAGCGACAGTTTCTCTATTAGTCCGAAACTCAAAAAGCAGGTACAGCAAGTGGATAGACTGCTGAAATACTATTATTTAGTGTGGAAAGCTTGGGATGCTTACAATAACGGAGATATGTCCGAGATGGCGAGTAATTTGCAATCGGCTTGGGCCTGCACGCCTTATTTTACCACAGAAACTATCTTTGATTGGGTGAAAAATTTTGGTATTTTTGCTGTGGAAAAAGGAGTTAATTTCGATACCAACGAGCTGATCAGCTCCCGATCGTGGCAACAAGTGATAGAATCCATACAGGGTTTTGAAGTATTTTCATCTGTTCGTTAAAACTGAGTTCTTGCAGGATTTTCAGGGACGGGCAAAATGCCATTCCACAAAACATCAACCACAGAAAAAATATGCAATTTACATTCAAGTTCCCACGTATTAATAAACTGCTGCCAATTGGTTTAGCTATTGTCACTGTTCTGTTAATAGCCTATTTGGGACAGCCAAGAGCGATCGCCCAAGTGCGATCGAACGTTACAGTAGATTTTGGACTCCCAGCCACCGGTACAATTTCCATGAGCGGCATCCTGCACGGAATCGACACCGCAAAACCGCCGGATAGTTCTATCAAACCCTTGCAGCCGAAACTTTGGCGGGCCGGGAGACTCGATATTTACGATCGAGTAATCGCCAGCGGAGCCGAGTTTCAGTTAGTCGTTAGCGACTTGTGGGGCTACGGTAGCAATCCCAATGGCTGGCCCTATCAAAACTACCCTGCGTGGGAAGCATTCATCCGACAGTTAGCCCAGCAAAATAAAGGCAAGAAAATTATTTGGGATGTATGGAATGAACCAGATTTAAAAAATCCGTTTTGGAATGGAAGCAGAGAACAATTCTTTGAAACCTACAAAAGAGCTTACAAAATTTTACGAGAAGAATTGGGGCCGTCAGCAATGATTGGCGGCCCGAGCATTACCAACTACAACAAAGGATATCTCGCCGCTTTTATGGATTACTGCAAAGCGAACAAACTGGAAGTAAATTTCCTAGCTTGGCACGAACTCAACGATACCATGATCTTATTTGTTGACGACCATGTAATTGATGCTAAACGCAATTTTCAGCAAAGTCCTTCTTACAAGGAACTGAAATTGCAAAAAATTTACGTCAACGAAATTGTCGGGAACTTAGCGCAGTACCAGCCGGGGGAAATCTTAGGTTATTTGTATAACTTAGAGTATGCAAAAGCTGACGGTGCTTGCAGAGCTTGTTGGGAGAGTAAAGGGACAACTAAAGTTAGCAATTGCTTCAACAATACGCTGAGTGGGATGGTCACGCCTAATAATTTTGAACCGAGAGCCGCTTGGTGGACATACAAAGCTTATGCTGACGGAGTTAATTCGCGGGTGCGGAGTTGGTCAAATAACAATCGCCTTGTCGCTTTAGCCAGCAAGTCAAATCCTGGAGGTAAAGCACAGATACTTTTAGGTTATTTCGACCCCAATTATTCCTCAGCAACAACGGTAACATTAACCCTCGGAAATTTGGAGCAGCTAGGTATTCAAAGAGGTCAGAAAATCACTCTAAAATTAGAAAAAATTCCCAACAATCAAGAAGGAGCAGTGCCACAGCTTGTCACCGTTAAAGAAGAAAGTTTTTCAGTGGGGAGTGGCAGCTTGGCTTATGTTATCCCTAATTTCAACGTCCACGAAGGCTACTTATTGACGGTTAGCAAGTGAGCTAGCAATCCTATTGAATTGCGGACAATTTGTAGGGACACGGCACGGCCGTGTCCTTACAAATATATAGATTTTAGCTGGGATTATTCAAAGATTTTTGCACCAATTCTAACCACTCTCGGACTGTTTGATTTTCGGATTGTGGGTCGTAGTAACACCCTAATTCATCAAGGATGAATGTTTCTAAGTCGGCTGGGGCGATCGGCATTTCTAGCAGTTTGCTGAGTTCTTGCGATGCAGCTTCAACATTTGCAGGAGGTTCGCTGCTGCGGTAGTTGTTCACTACATCACTAGAAATGTCAGCTTCTAGCGGCCAGTCTTGGTGAAAGTAGGAACTGAAAAATTGGGTTAAATGAGGAAATTGATTTATCATTCGGGATAGGCTGTGAGAATAAAGTATCCGGGAGGTAATTTGGCGCTGCGCTGGAGGACGATTCTCAGGCGAGATGCTGAATTTGCTTTGGATGCGCGGCGACGCAGAGTAATGCCAATTATTCTGTTGGCGTTGTAGTCGATCGTATAACGATTGTCTCGACTTTTCACCCAGGAGTCGATCGCACTTTGATTTCTGTTCATTGCTTCCCCAATAGCCGCTTCGGCGACGGAACGGTCACTAAAAGAAGATGCGGCAGAAATTCTCGTTTCGCTTGCGAGTCGCTGTGCTAGTTGTGCTTCTGTTTTCCCAACGTGTCTCTCTAAAGTGTGTCCTCCTGCTGCTTCGTGAAAATCTAATCCGCCGCCCGGTATGTTGGGCACAAAAGCTATGGTGGTTTGTGGTATGGTTGAGCCTTCCGGTGCAACAACCGTGGCGTAAACACCAGGTATTGCCGATTGGAATAATATAATTACTGAGGCGATCGCACAGAGGATACCTAAAAACTTTTTTAGGCGATCGAGTTGATTTTTCATGGCTGTTGAATGTCTTTCTTATATTTAGTATAGGTGTTGGCTTTTTGTGTCTATTTCCTAATCTACCATTCCTAAGTTATAAATTACGCGCAGCATTTAAATATACGGTGTGCAGTGCGCGCCCTACTGTTAGTTAGAAATTGCGCGCAATATTCAAATACATAGTTCTCCGCGCGCACCCTAGGAATGAGAATTAAATAACTTCCACAAGTTTGTGGGATGGGCGTCCCGCCCGTCCTTTTTGGACG